>NZ_JAFLWG010000001.1:0-31097 GCF_017316315.1 Enterococcus sp. DIV1298c
TGTGCAAAGCGTCAAATCCAGGTGTATCAACCGTCTTTATCCATTTTTCAACCGTATAGTGGGATGGAATACTATACCGAGTCGCCAATGTTTTATAACCGCCTTCGCCTCTGTGATACGCTTCAACTACCTGTTTTTTAAATGCATAATCGTATTTAGTCACTAAAATACCCCCTAAGTTAGATCTTGTGGTCTAACTTAGGGGGCGCACTTCATTGTGTTCGTTTTTTAGTTAACATCAAAGCGATAAGAAAGAGGTGTTTCTTTGTCTTTGTTTTTTCGATAGAGCCAATAATCAAGGACAGCAGCGATGCAGATACAAATAGGGGCATTCTCTTCATTTGGGATATCAAGAACATAGTAATCACCGGTAAAGAGCGTTGCTTTGTCCATTTCCATGATGGGTTCATTGAAATGTTGGATCTGATAGCGGTGATTATAGATATCTCCCTGTACAGTCCAATGTAATCGGCGGATATAATAAAAATCTCCTGGCCAATTGAAAATCTTTTGCATCGTACCGACTTTTTCGAAATCTTTGTAAAGTTCAAAGCGTGTACCAAATGTCAGGCTGATTTGCTTGATATGTGCGACTAGATCACCATTCATGGCATAAAGAGACAACGCATCTCCTTTCGTTCCCCAACGGCCGACCATCAAAAAAAGTGATTTCCCTTTTTCGTCTTTGACGATCGTCCGAGTAGCACGACTCAGCTGTTTTTCCTGAATGAAAAATTCTGACATGTTTGTTCCCCTCTTTTCTTCAAACAACTATAGATTTTCGTTGATTGCGCGCAAGATGGCTTTGCCAACACCTGATTCAAGATTTGTATCTGTTACGTATTTTGCGTAATCTTTGACTTCGATTTCTGCATTTCCCATGGCGAAACTAACGCCAGCGGTTTGCAACATGCTGACATCGTTGAAATTATCCCCGATCGTCATCACTTCGTCTAAAGTGATACCACGTTCATGTGCGACGTGCGCCACTGCGATTCCTTTTTGAGCATTCTTATGATTGATCTCAATATTGTTTTGTCCAGAAGAAGTCACTGCCAGTTCGCCTAAACTACTGATTTCTTTCCCGACAGGTCCTAAAATGCGTGCCCCTTCTGTGTGGAAGCAGATGATTTTTAACACTTCTAATTTTTCATCAAGTAATAATTCACGTATGCTATCAACATAAGTGATGTGTAAAAGTTCAAGATTAGCGGAAGCCATGGCAATCGCCATTTTATAAGTCAAGTGAGGCATATGAGTCGCAATGGAAGAGGCGAAGCTTTCGATTCTCTTCGGTTGGCTTTCAGAATATAGCCCTTGATTTGTTGCTACTTCATAATAAATGCCATTTGCATCTAAAATATCCATTACAGTCATTGCTTGGGGACTTGGAATCGGTACTGTAAAAAGCGATTTTCCTGATTTGTCATAGACTTGTGCGCCATTCAAAGTGATCATCGCACATTCGATTCCTACTTCATCTAAAGCTGCTCGTGCTTCTTGAGCGTTACGTCCAGTAGCTACCATAAATTCAATGCCTAGCTCGTTTGCCAAGCGGATCGCGTCAGTATTTTCTGTTGAGATACCCATGTGTGCATCGAGTAAAGTGCCATCCATATCAGAGGCAATTAGTTTGATCATGTCATTACCGTTCCTTTCCTTTTCTCTTCCCTAGTTTAACATACTAATACGAACTAGGAGGGAAGATTTTGACTTGTTAACAAATAATTTGTGAGTTATTCTGGAAAATAGGAGGTGGGAAATTTGAAAAAAATCATCCACAATAGTTGGCAAGATCGATTAGCTGATGAGTTTGAAAAAGACTATTATCAGCGTTTACGAAATTTTTTGAAAGAAGAGTATGCAACTCAAAAAATCCATCCCGATATGTACCATGTGTATGAAGCGTTAGAACTGACTCCCTATGAAGAAGTGAAAGTAGTGATTTTAGGACAAGATCCTTATCATGGTGTGAATCAAGCGCATGGTCTATCTTTTTCCGTACAGCCAGGAGTAAAAACACCACCATCTTTAGTCAATATCTACAAAGAATTGAAGAATGATCTAGGGATCGAACCAGTGGGGCATGGAAATTTAGTAAGTTGGGCCAAACAAGGGGTTCTACTATTGAATACCGTACTAACTGTCAGAGAAGGACAAGCTTATTCACATCGTGGGAAAGGCTGGGAACAGTTGACCGATGCGGTGATTGAGAAACTGAACGAACGGGACAAACCGATCGTGTTTATTCTTTGGGGCAAACCAGCGCAGGAAAAAATGAAAATGATCGACAAGAGTCGTCACATTATAATAACAGCGCCTCATCCAAGCCCATTATCTGCCCATCGTGGTTTCTTTGGCTCAAAACCTTTTTCAAAAACGAATGATGCGTTGCTTGCATTAGGGGAAACGCCAATTGATTGGCAACTGCCTAAAACAGTGTAATGATACACCGCTTTCCTGTTATAGTGCAGTTTGTTCAGATTATGTGAAAAAGTTAATTATTATCCACTTTTTGACTGATACAGAAATTTAAAACTGTTCTTTTTTTTAATAATAGTGTATCATGGTAGTTAATAAAAATAACTGGAGGTCATCTTGTGGAATTGTTTGATAGTTTAAGATTTAAAATTGTACGTCGCGGGATCAAAATCGTGTTTCCAGAAGCAACGGATGCAAGAATTTTAGGAGCAGCAGCACGTTTAAAAGCAGAAGAATTAGTTGAACCGATTTTGATCGGTAGTAAAGAAGAGATTGAAGCAGCGGCCAACGCACGTGGTATCCAAACATCTAACTTCACGATCATCAATCCAAATGATTATGAAAAATGGGATGAAATGGTTGAAGCTTTTGTTGAACGACGTAACGGAAAAGCAACAAAAGAACAAGCTGAAAAAATCCTAAAAGATGTCAATTATTTTGGAACAATGCTTACATATATGGGCATTGCTGATGGTATGGTTTCTGGTGCGATCCATTCGACTGGAGATACAGTACGTCCAGCACTACAAATCATCAAAACAAAACCAGGTGTAAGCCGTACAAGTGGTGCAATGATCATGGTTCGCGGAAGAGATCAAGAAAAATATGTCTTTTCTGACTGTGCAATCAATGTAAATCCAAATGCACAAGAATTAGCAGAAATCGCTGTTGAGTCAGCAAAAACAGCTGAATTATTTGATATCGATCCAAAGATCGCTTTGATGAGTTTCTCAACAAAAGGTTCTGCCGCAGCTCCTGAAGTAGACAAAGTTGTTGAAGCAACTAGAATTGCGAAAGAATTAGCACCTCAATATACGATTGATGGCGAATTGCAATTTGATGCGTCATACGTACCAGCAGTCGCACAATTGAAAGCTCCTGACTCTAAAGTCGCTGGTCAAGCAACTGTCTTTGTTTTCCCAGAATTACAATCAGGAAACATTGGCTACAAGATTGCCCAACGTTTTGGTAACTTTGAAGCAATCGGCCCAATCTTACAAGGTTTGAACAAACCAGTAAGTGATCTATCTCGTGGTGCCAATGAAGAAGATGTTTACAAATTAGCGATCATTACAGGCGCACAAACATTATTAGATTAATCGAACAGTGTAAATAAAAGGAAAAGAGAAAGGGAGAACGGATGATTCCTGACTCTTTTCTTTTTTTTTGTTGGATTACACGTTATACTGACAAAAAAGAATGAGGAGAAATGAAGATGATTGAATTAACAAGTGTAGCGATGACTGATCAACTAGCAGAAATCATCGGAAAAGTTGCTCATCCAGGAGATAACCTAGTCTTGACTGGCGATCTTGGTGCAGGTAAAACGACACTGACTAAAGGAATAGCTAAAGGATTAGGGATCGATCAAATGATCAAAAGTCCTACCTATACGATCATTCGAGAATATACGCAAGGAAGATTACCTTTGTATCACATGGATATTTATCGTGTTGCTGCTAGCGGTGCTGATCTAGGTTTGGATGAATATTTTGAAGGTGAGGGACTATCTGTCATCGAATGGGGAAACTTATTAGAAGATGCTTTACCTGAAGATTATTTGGAACTGATTCTTGAAAAAAGTGATACAGAATTAGAAAAAAGGTATGTGAAATTCCAATCATATGGATCAGAGAGTCAAGCGTTTGAAAAGCGTATCCTTGAAGCATGGGCGGGTAGCTATGACAAGTGAGGTCGAATTGACGCTCAAAGAAGCCGATGAAAAGGATGCCCAAGGATTATTAAAGATGCTAAATCAAGCGAAACAAGAGACGGATTACTTTATTATTGATGAGCGTTCGCTTGGAATGAGTAAAGAAGTGCTCGCAGTTGAGTTGACCCGAATAAAAGAAAGCACAGAACACTTATTGTTTTTAGCCCTGATTAATGAACAAGTGATCGGTGTCGTTTCTGTTGCCCCTAAGTCTGAGTTAACTGAACAAGGTGAAATAGGAATCAGTATCTTGAAAGAATATTGGGGGATGGGCTTAGGAACGATCCTTTTAGAAGAGGCAATCATCTGGGCAACGGAAAATGAAAACTTTAATACGTTGGTTCTAGACGTATTGGCCGATAACCAGCGAGCAATCCACCTGTATCATAAAATGGGCTTTCAAGAAGAAGCACGAAGCAATATTGAATTAATCGAACAAGATAAAGTGCCAACGATCAAGATGAAAAGAACGATTGAGGCATGAAGTGAAGATGATTCTACAAAACAAGAACCTGAAAAGTCGACCACTTTTCAGGTTCTTGTTTTATTTTTAGACACATTGATCGTCCATTTAGCTAGTAGAACTATTTTACTGTCACTAATTTTTTCAAAGGGTCTGTCCCGAAATATTTTTCCTGATACAATAAGATCTCCGCACAAGCTCGGCTATCTTCTAACGCATCATGGTGATTTTTCAATGTGATATCTAAATTCTCGCAAACCGTATTTAATCGGTGGTTAGGCATTTCAGGAAATAATCGTCGGCTTGTTTTGACCGTACATAACGAAAGATAATTAGGTTGGGGCAGTTGGTAGTAATCCAAGCAACCAGCCAATACTTTTGTATCGAAGGCAGCATTATGGGCAACAACTAATCGGTTTTTTTGGAAATACTTTTCGATTTTATGCCAAACATCTGGAAATTTAGGTGCCTGACGTACATCTTCAGGACGGATACCATGGATTTGGATATTACGCCAGAAAAATGGTGTTTCTGGTTGGATCAAGGTATAAAATTCATCGACAATCTGACTGTTTTCCACTTTCACAAGTGCTAAAGAGCAAGCGCTATGGGATTGATGGTTCGCAGTTTCAAAGTCCATCGCGATAAAATTCATGTTCAAATAAGCCTCCTTTAAAAAATAAACCATAACATAAATTTCTAAAAAAAGAAATAGCGTTTAACATTATGTAAAAAAGTAAATTCTGTCAGGTTCAAGGATCTCAGGAAGAAATTGGGCTACCCAATTTCTTCCGTTGCTATCCCTATTTGCTATTCGATGATCAGTTCGACAGGGCAGTGGTCACTACCTAAAATCGTGGTATGGATTTTTGCATCAACTAAGCGTGACGTCAAATCTTCACTCGTCAAGAAGTAATCAATACGCCAACCTGCATTATTTTTTCGTGCATTGAAGCGGTAGCTCCACCAAGAATAGACACCCTCTAGGTCTGGATAGAAGTGACGGAAAGTATCCACAAAACCATTATCAAGTAAATGGGTCAACGCTTCTCGTTCTTCAATTGAGAAACCAGCACTTTTTTGGTTTGTTTTCCAGTTTTTCAAATCGATTTTCTCGTGGGCAACATTTAGATCCCCACAGACGATTACCGATTTCTGTTTTTTCAACTCTTCTAGATAATCGTAGAAAGCAGCTTCCCATTCTAAGCGATAATCCAGTCGTTTCAATTCATTCTGTGAATTTGGCGTATAGCAAGTCACTAAGTAAAATTCTGGATATTCTAATGTGATCAAACGTCCTTCTTGATCATGCACATCGATCCCCATGCCATAAGAAACGTTCAATGCCGGTTCTTTCGCAAAAATCGCGGTACCTGAATATCCTTTTTTAACCGCATAATTCCAATATTGATGGTACCCAGGTAAATCTAAATCGATTTGTCCTTCTTGTAGTTTTGTTTCTTGGAGACAGAAGAAATCTGCATCAAATTCCTTGAATGTTTCTAAAAAATTTTTATTGACGATGGCTCTTAAACCATTAACGTTCCACGAAATCAGTTTCAAAAAAACACGCTCCTTCTCTATCGTATCTATGCGATTATATTGTACCTCATTTTTATTAAAAATAGTGTAAGATAAGAGTAATAATAGATACTAGGAGGGAAAAGATGAAAATTGGTGTAGTAGGAGTAGGGAATATTGCTGAAAAAGCATATTTGCCCACATATGCAGAAAAACAAGGAATGATCGATTTTTATTTTGCGACACGTAATCAGGAAACAAAAGAACGTCTGAAGAGAACCTATGGATTTACTCATTTATATGAATCGCTTGATGAGCTAGTCGAACAAGGAATCGAAGCATGTATGATCCATGCGGCGACAAGCGTTCATTTTCAACTGGCAAAAAAATGTTTAGAAAATAAGATCCATGTTTATATCGATAAACCGTTAAGTGTTGATCTTCGAGAAATCGAAGAGTTACAGCAATTGGCAAAACAGCACCAAGTAACTTTGATGGTTGGCTTCAATCGTCGATTTGCGCCAATGGTCGAACAATTAAAAGCGATTCCAGAAAAGCGCTTGATCCAGTTACAAAAAAATCGCATTGCAGCAAAAGAAACGACTGCTTTTGTGATTTACGATCTATTTCTGCATCTGGTAGATACAGCAGTATATTTATTGGATGAGCCTATGATCAAAGCAAGTTCTCACATTCGAGAAAAAGAAGGCTTTATGGAAGTGGCGACGTTGCAAATTGAAACAGCGAATCAAACAGCGATCGTCACGATGGATCTTGCAAGTGGTGCAAATACCGAAACTTACCAAGTGACGAGTAAAGAGGGAACGTATGAGTTGAGCGATCTGACAGACTTAGTCATCCGTAAATCAAATACGACAGAAATGAAAAAATTCGGTGATTGGGAAACAACATTGAGCAAACGCGGCTTTGTGCCAATGGTCGAAAGATTTTTTGAAGAGATCCAACAAACGACACCAGACAAAGAAAAGTTGAAACAAACTGGCATTTACGACAGCCATGCGCTTTGTGAAGAAATGTTGAATAACCTTTATCGTCATCAGCTTTGAGCAAGACTGGCAAGATTGTTTTAAGCGTGATAGAATGATGAGGACGTTTGAAAAGAAAGGAAAGTCCTCAGTGAATAAAGAAGATATCGTAAGAAAAAATCCAGAGTTGAATCTGTTGCTTGATGAACCATTAAGACATTATACATTTACTAAAACCGGTGGTCCGGTAGATGTGTTAGCTTTTCCAAAAACAAAATCAGAAGTCAAGCAGCTAGTTGATTATTGTCGAGAAAACGAAGTCCCTTGGCTAGTGTTAGGAAATGCAAGTAACCTGATCGTCCAAGACGGTGGAATTCGTGGTGTAGTGATCATGCTGACGGAGATGAACCAGATCCGAGTAGAAGGCACGATGGTCATCGCAGAAGCGGGTGCGAAGTTGATCGATACGACCTATGCAGCATTAGCCGAGTCGTTGACAGGATTCGAGTTTGCCTGCGGGATTCCTGGAAGTATCGGTGGAGCGGTCTACATGAATGCGGGAGCTTACGGTGGTGAGATCAAGGACGTGTTTGCAGAAGTCGACTTATTATTAAGCGACGGTACGATCCAAACGCTGACAAATGAGGAAATGGCATTTTCTTATCGACATAGTGAATTACAGAAGATGGATGCGATCGTTTTAGAAGCACGCTTCCAATTGACACCTGGTGAGCATGAGCTGATCAAGGGGCGGATGGATGAGTTGACACAATTGCGTGAATCCAAACAACCATTGGAATACCCTTCATGCGGCAGCGTCTTTAAACGACCTGTGGGCCACTTCACCGGACAACTGATCCAAGAAGCAGGATTACAAGGCTTGAGATGGGGCGGCGCACAAATCTCGGAAAAACATGCTGGCTTTATCGTCAATATCGATCATGCCACAGCGACTGATTACACTGAACTGATCGCCCATATCCAAGAAGTGATCAAAGAGAAGTTTGGTGTGACACTAGAAACAGAAGTACGAATCATTGGTGAAAAAAGAAGTTAAATGAAAGTGGGTGCAGCGATGTTAGATAAGCAACTGCCTTACGCTGAAATTTGGATGACGCGCCCCTTAGAGGAAGTGTTGCCAGATTATCCGCTGAATGAGCAGTATCACTTTGAAAAGTATCGACCAGGAGCAGAGAAAGATTGGGCGGCTATTGAGACTGCGGTCGGTGAATTTGATTCAATTGATGAGGCGCTAGCTTATTTTGATCAAGCCTTTGCACCTTATCAAGAAGAATTGACAAAGCGTATGTTTTTTGTAGTCAACGAAAAAAATGAACCCGTTGCTACATGCACTGCTTGGTGGAAGCTTCGTGAAGAAGAATATCCTCTGTTTCATTGGTTAGCGGTCAAACCGGAACATCAAGGAAAAGGGATCGCGCGAAGTCTGACGATCGAAGTGCTACGCTGCTTTCAACAGTTGACCTCTCAAAGCCCCGTTTATCTGCATACACAGACGTGGAGTCACCCAGCGATTAAACTTTATCAAAGCTTAGGGTTTACATTTATTCCTGATAACTTTGATGGCAGCGTGAATTCGGATTATCAGAAAGTAATGGATATCTTATCCTCGAAAGTAAAAAAATAAGGATGAGCAAAAGCTCAACCTTATTTTTTTTGTTTATTTCCAGCAGTATCCATTCGCGTAGTTACTCCTTTTTTTCTAGGGATGAAGTTTCGAATGAACGTAAATTTTCGATAATCGTTTCGAGTATAAAGATAGCCGAAGATGCTGAAAACGAGTGCGCCAATAAAGTTGACGAATAAGTCTTTCATAGTATCTAAGATCCCGATATCTAAATAGCCATCATTCATAACGAATTCTTTGGCATTGCCATTTTCATCTTTGTAGGTCACGGTTGTTTGTTGGATATCTTTGATCGTATACACGGTATTGCCATCTTCACTCAGCTTGACACTATTGATTTGGTCAACATAGTTGTCTTTTTGCATATCCATTTGTAAGACTTGATCCGCTGAGAATTCGATAAATTCCCAAAAGACTCCTACGGTCATTGAAAAACAAAAAGAGACTAATGCGACTAGCAACGGGGTCAAATTCATGGTTTTGGTGTTTTTGTTCAAGAGATAAACAAGTGAGAAACCAACACCACCTGCTAGAAAACCGCTCAGTGCGTGTAAAGCTGTGTCCCAAAGTGAAAAATAGCCATAAAAGTCACTTAATTCACCCAAGACAGTGGCACTGAAAATAAAGGACAAGATAATGATTTCTAACGTATTAGGGATTTGGATCTTCAATAACTTTTCTAGTAGATAGGGGATCTCAAATAATAATAAAGTCAATAATAAGAGCATGATATTCCCCATATTACGGTCAATCACTTGGTCGACTAACATGACTACAACAATGACCCGTAAAATGATATAGATTGCATGAGTGACTTTCCCGGCTGACTTACTTCCTTTGGTAAAAAAATGTTTGATTACTTTCATAAATTAACTCCTTCGTGGTTCATACCGATTATACTTGTCTAGCGACAAAAGCCCAAATCTTCTGTTTGTAACGAAAGGAAAAAATTTTTTGGACTGGCTATTTATTCAAGAAATCCGTTTACTTTTTGATAGTTACTAGTTTAATATTGAAAACGTTAAAATATTACTGGTTATTTATAAAAGATGAAGATAACAGAAGTTCGAAAAAAATAAATTGTCTGTTGAATTTGTGAATGATATCACTTATGATGGAGTAAGTGTTAAATTTTAGGAGGACAACTATGAAGAAAACAATTAAAGGGTTACTGACAGTTACAGCAATTTTTGCCTTAGGTGCCTGTACGCCTGATGAAAGCAAATCTGCATCCAGTAGCTCTTCCACAAAAGAATCAACAGAAGTATCATCTGGGGCATCTGCTCAAACTTACACAAATCCAGCTGAAATGAAAGACGAATACGATTTGATCATCGTTGGCGGAGGCGGGGCTGGTATGGCGGCTGCTATCGAAGCAAAAGATGCAGGCTTGAATCCAGTCATTTTTGAAAAAATGCCAGTTGCTGGTGGGAATACGTTAAAATCTTCAAGTGGGATGAACGCATCTGAAACCAAGTTCCAAGAAGAAGAAGGAATCACTGATTCCAATGATGCTTTTTATGAAGAGACATTAGCAGGCGCTAATGGAACAAATGACAAAGAAATGTTACGCTATTTTGTTGATCATTCAGCTTCTGCAATTGAATGGTTGGATGAAAATGGCATCAAATTAGATAACTTGACGATCACTGGTGGAATGAGCGAAAGACGTACACATCGCCCTTCTGACGGATCGGCTATCGGTGGCTATCTAGTGGATGGGTTATTACGAAATGTCCATGAACGTCAAATCCCGATTTTTGTAAATACAGAAGTGACAGATATCCAAAAAACAGGTGATACAGTCAACCAAGTAACGGTTCAAGTCCAAGGGGAAGAGCCAAAAGAAATCAGCGGAAAAGCGGTAGTTGTTACAACTGGTGGATTTGGTGCCAGTGAAGAATATATCCAAACTTACCGCCCAGATCTAGAAGGTTATGTAACAACGAACCAAGTAGGATCAACAGGGGACGGCATCAAGATGATCGAAAAATTAGGCGGTCAAACAGTCGATATGGATAAGATCCAAATCCATCCAACTGTTCAACAAGACGAAGGGTTCTTGATTGGAGAAGTTGTGCGTGGCGAAGGAGCGATCTTAGTTGATCAAGATGGTGAGCGTTTTGTCAACGAAATGAATACTCGTGACAAGGTATCAGCGGCAATCACTGCATTACCAGAAAAATCTGCTTATTTGATTTTTGATCAAGGCGTCCGTGACCGTGCGACAGCAATTGAGTTTTATGATGAAAAAGGCTATGTCACTACAGGTGAGACGATCGAAGAATTGGCAGAGAAAATCAACTTACCAGCAGAGACATTGGCTCAAACAGTTACAACTTGGAACGAAGAAGTGGCGAATCAAGAAGATACAGCATTTGGTCGTACAACAGCAATGGAACACGACCTTTCAAAACCAAACTACTATGCGATCAAGATCGCACCTGGGATCCACTATACAATGGGTGGCATCAAGATCAATACGAATACAGAAGTTTTAGACAAAGATGGAGAACCGATCACTGGCCTTTATGCAGCAGGTGAAGTCACTGGTGGTTTACACGGAGAAAACCGTATCGGCGGAAACTCTGTAGCGGAAATCATTATTTTCGGTCGACAGGCAGGACAACAAGCAGCAAAATTTGTTGCTAAATAAGCATAGAAATAACGAGAAAAGAGAACCTAAGGCGCATGCCTTGGGTTCTCTTTTTAAACATCACTATAGTTGAATAAATGTCATTCCAGAGCTGACTCTTTCCGAACAAGCTCATTCACTAACTGTCAAAATAATCTTTCCGACATTTTTATTTGCTTCCATATATTCATGGGCTTCTTTTGCTTCTGCTAATGAGAATGTACGATCGATGATTGGACGGATTGCTCCGGTCTCAAAATAAGGATCGATAGTTTCCATAAACTCTTGAGTTAATCTTGCTTTGTATTCGTCACTTCTTGGAGTCAATAATGTGCCAATCAATTGGATTCTTTTTTGCAATAACACTCTTAGATCAAGAGACTCAACTGTTGTCCCTCCAAGTGTGCCAATCAAGACCCAGCGACCATCAATGGCAATCGATGCCAGGTTTTTTTCCCAATACGAAGCGCCGATAAAATCCAAAAGAACATCAACGCCATTGCCATTTGTCAGCTTACGGACTTCTTCCGCAAAATCCTGTGTTTTATAGTTGATCACTTCATCTGCGCCGAGCTTTTTACAAAAGTCTAACTTTTCAGTTGAACCTGCAGTCACGATGACACGGGCTTGTGAATGTTGTTTGGCTAATTGGATCGCTGCGGTACCAACACCGCTTGCGCCAGCATGGATCAATACAGTCTCGCTCTTTTGCAGTTTTCCTAACCAATACAAGGTTTGATAGGCAGTTAAGAAAACTTCAGCAATACCAGCGGCTGATACGTAGTCAAGCGAATCAGGTAAAATGATCGCTCGATCTGCGGGAATAACGGCATATTCTGCGTAACCACCTAAATTCACTAAACCATAAACTCTCGTTCCGATTGAAAACTCAGAATGATCGCTGGCATTCTCGATGACTTCACCGGCAACTTCAACACCTAGAATAGGATAAGGTGCTTGAAGCGCAGTGTTTTCCCGACGCATGATATCCGTCCGATTGACCGCAGCGGTGTGGACTTTCAGCAATAGTTCCCCAGCTTTTGGAACAGGTCTAGGGACATCGATTTCGGTCAAAACGTCTACCGAGCCGGGTTTTTTCATAGAAATTGCACGCATAATCAAGCCTCCTCAGCAAGTTGTTTGATTGCGTCTGGAACTGTAGCTGATCCTTCAGATAAAACAACGGTTGTTTTTGATATTGTTGGTTGATCCACTAACGCAGCTAATACTTCTGCTACCGTTTTTCTTGTAATTGTTTGAGCTGGTTTTTCATTTGGTTTCGTTAACTGGATCGTCATGACTTCTTCATCGTTGGTCAAAGCTACAGGTTGGAGGATAACATAATCCAATGCTGTTTGATTTTTCAACCATTCGTCAGCGTAATATTTAGTAATGTAATAATCCGTCATTGATTCAGGCCATTTTTCACGATTGTCTGCAAACGCCGCACTGATCATCAAATAGCGAGAAATATTTGCTTGCTCTGCTGCGATCATTGTTTTGATAGCGCCATCTAAGTCGACTTGTAAAAGATTCTTTCCTTGAGAACCAGCAGTAAAAATGACAAGATCACTGTCTTGAAAGGCTTCTGCCATTTTTTCTGAGGACCACGTTAAATCGAAGGGAACATAGGCAATGTTTTCTTCATCAAAAATTGCTTGGTTGGCAACATCTCGCACACCTGCGTAAACTTGATGTTCTGTTGTTCCTAGTTTCTGGATCAAATGACGACCGATTTGTCCATTTGCTCCTACTACAAAAATATTCATATTCCTCATCCTTTCACTACTTAGCTGTATTATTCATGGTAACATCAAAAGATAAAAAATTCAGGACTGAACACTTATCAATAAAAACCAAAAAAGAGCGGGCAGGATGCCTCACTCTTTTTTGGTTTTTCGATCGTATCATTAACGCATCATTCGCAGCAAAACAGTAGAGACCGCAGCTGTGACTAAACCTGCAACGATCGCTTCTGGCACGCCACTAGTAAAGATAACTGCAAGAATGGCGGAGTAGACAGCATTGATGTTGCTTCCGATGACTTGGGCATAATCTTGTTGGAAAAGAAAGTAGATCAAGTTCATCACTAAAATCGTGTTAGTTAGAGAACCAGCGATCCCAGCAAGAAACAATGAAAGTGGACTAACTTTGTTCTTCGTCAACTTTTGGATGCCTTTATAAACAAAATACGGAACAACGCCAATCAAGATCCTTGGTATCAAAGCAATGATCAATGCTTTCCAACTTCCTTGATCAGTACCAATCACTGGAATAAACGGTGAGAAAACAAAAGACAGAGGTGTTGGAATGAACGTACTGCGGATCATACTGATCACGCCAAATGTCCCTCCGAGAAAAGCACCTAGTCGTGGGCCTAAAACGATTGATGCGACGATGACCGGGATATGCATCGTTGTCGCATTGATCGGGCCAATCGGGATAAAACCGAGAGGCGTAACAGCCAGTAAAATCATAATAGCTAAAAACATAGCAGTCAAAGTAAAGTTTTTGGTATTTTTCATCATAACTCCTTAAATACTAGACCGACCTCTGATTAAGCAGAAGTGTGATTTGGTCGATAATGATTTGGTTATCTGCTAAAGCACCTTTGCCGAAATCTCCACAAGCTAAAAGTGATTCTCGTGGTTCAATTTCCTGATAACCGATTTCTTTTAAAGTGGCGAGATTTCTTTGATTGATCGGATGTTGATACATATTAGTATTCATTGCCGGCGCAATCAATTTTGGTGTCTCGGGTAAAAGTGCCATGGCAACCGTAGATAGTAGATCATCGGCTAAACCATTTGCCAGCTTTCCAATAATATTTGCAGTAGCTGGTGCAATCAAAAATAAGTCGGCTTGCTTGGCTAGCTCGATATGGTTGATGACTGAAGGATCGTTTTCTTGCATGACATCCGTGTGGACAGGACGTTTAGATAAAGATTGCAAAGTTAAAGGTGTAATAAATTTTGTACTGCTTTTCGTCATGATCACATCGACTTGGTAACCGAGTTTGACAAGTTGATTCGTGATATCTGCGCTCTTATATGCAGAAATACTACCAGATACGCCCAATAGGATTTTTTTCATTTCTGGATTCCTCCTTATTTTAAGATCGTAGAGACGATACATTGCGCAATCTCTTGCTTAGTGTAGGCTTCTGTAACTTCTCCATTTTTAGACAACAAGTAGCCATGATGGCGTGTTTCATTGATCTGTGTCAAGTCGTTAGCTAAAATATAATCGGTTTGATTGGTGATCAAGCTCTTTTTAGCTACTTCCAATAACTGTTCTTTTGAGACATCGACTAATAATTTGAACCCAACGATCGTAGCTTTGGGTTGCCATTGGCGTAAAGAACGAATGATTTTTGGTGTTTTCTTCAAGGTCAAAACTAGATAGTCCGTATCCGATGAGATCTTCGCTTCTTTGCTTACACTTTGTTCGGTTGCTTCAAGCCAAGAAGACAAGGAATCGGGAGTCAATGATTCTTTACTCAAGCGCTCAGCCAACTGTTGCTCAGACAGACTGAAAGCCGGTGTAAAATCACTGACCGCCATGCTATGGATGATCGCGTCGTAGCTCTTTTCTTGCATCAATCGTTCGAATGTATCTAGTAATTCTTGTGTAGATTCGATGAGATGGAATGTCAAACGTTCAGAATCGCTAGGTTTTACAGCGAGTTGCGTCGTTACGTAGTCGATCGTCACAGAAGGGTGTGTCAGAAAGGCTTCTGCGATTGCTTTTCCTAAGCGTCCACTTGAATGGTTCGTGATCGAGCGGACTTGATCGATTCGTTCGCTTGTGCCACCAGCTGTGATCAATACCTTCATACCGTTTCACCTACAGTGACAAGCGTTCTTCCTTGATGTGTCCCTTCAAGGATTTTTTTGGTCGTTTCTTCCAATTGTTCTAAGGTGATCTCGTTCACGACTAAGTGATCAGTCACAGAAAGATCGGCTAATTGTTGCCAGATATTCAAGCGTTTTTCATGAGGGACGTTGACTGAATCAATACCGATCAGCTGGATATTTCTTAAAATAAAAGGTAACACAGTCGTTGTTAATTTGATCCCACCTGCATTGCCGCATAGTGCAGCAGCGCCATCATAGGCAATCAAAGGCAATAAGCGAGTGAGCAGTTCTCCCCCAACAGTGTCGATCACATAATCCACTTGTTGTTTATCCAAAGGTTTACTTTTTTCTGGTAGAAAGGCTTCAGGATGCACCACTTGAGTCGCCCCTAGTTTTTGTAGCCACGTTTGCGCTTCTTCTTTTCTCGAAAATGCAGTGATTTGTTGGAAGCCCATTTTGTGTAACATAGCAATGGCAACACTTCCTACTCCACCAGATGCACCTGTCACGACGACATGGTCATCTGCTTTCATTCCTTGACTAAGTAAGGCATTCACGCAAAGGGCGGCAGTCAAACCAGCTGTTCCTAAAACCATTGCTTGACGAAGTGTCATCGTTTCAGGGAGAGGAACAAGCCAATCTCCAGGGATTTTTTGATAATCACTATAGCCGCCAGGTTGGCTAACGCCTATTCCATAGCCAGTTGCTAAAACTTGATCTCCGGGCTGGAATCGTTTGTCTAAACTTTTCATGACGACTCCGGAAAAATCAATGCCGGGAGTCATTGGATAGGTACGGATCACTTGGCCATTTTCACTACAAGCCAACGCATCCTTATAATTGACATCTGAGTATGCGATTTTTATCCAAACTTCATTATTAGTCAGTTCGGGAAATTCTTTGTCGACAATGCTTGTATGGAAAGCTGGTTCATTGTTTACTTGAAACTGTTTGAATGTGTTCATTAGATAGAAGGTGCTCCTTTCGAAATTTTCCTTAATCATACCATAAAGCGTTTCATTTTCTAGTAGTTTGCTGATTAATTTCTATTAAAAAATAGTAGAAGCAACTGAAAAAAGTACGAGAAAATTTCAAGCAAAAGGGTTGTTTTTTTGGCTGAAGTTTGTATACTATTACAGGTGGTAGTAAACCTGGAGTTTACTATTAGAAAACTTCACGTAGGAGGAGACAAATGGAAATTGGTGAGAAGTTACGAAATCTGCGCATCCAAAAAAATTTAACGCAAGAAGAATTAGGGGAGCGGACGGATTTATCAAAGGGCTATATCTCGCAGCTTGAACGGGATTTAAGTTCACCATCGATGGAAACATTTTTCTCTATTCTTGAAGTATTGGGAGTTACCCCAGAAGCTTTTTTTCATCAAGAAACAGCCAACCTTCCTATCGTCTATACAAAGGAAGACCGTACCGTCTATTATGATGAGGAAAATGGGTACGAGCTAGAATGGTTAGTGACAGATTCAAATGAAAAAGAAATGGAGCCAGTGTTATTGACTTTTGATACTGCTGGTGAATATAAAACCTTTGAACCTTCCCTTTCAGAAACATTTATTTTTGTTTTAGAAGGAGAAATCGCACTAAGCTTAGGTGAACAAGAGTATGTAGCGAAAAAAGGTCAATCAATGTACTATCAGGCAACGACACAACACCAATTACGTAATCACCAAAGAAAACAAACAAAAGTATTGATCGTCGCAACCGAATCATACTTGTAATATAGGGGGCAGAAAAAGTGGGAAAACCAATCATATCATTCGATCAGGTCGTAAAAAGCTATGATGATGAAACAATTTTGAAGAAAGTCAGTTTTGAGATCGAACAAGGGAAATTTTATACATTGTTAGGGCCTTCCGGTTGTGGAAAAACAACGATTTTACGAATCATTGCAGGATTTACGGAAGCAACCGAAGGAGATATCTATTTTGAAGGAAAGCGACTCAATGATCTACCGGCGAATAAACGCCAAGTCAATACGGTTTTCCAAGACTATGCCTTATTTCCTCATATGAATGTATTTGACAACGTTGCTTTTGGCTTGAAAATCAAAAAAATGCCAAAATCGGAAATCGAAAAAAAAGTCAAAGATGCATTGCGCATGGTGCAATTACCAGGATATGAAACACGAGAAATCAGCGAAATGTCTGGCGGTCAGCGCCAACGGGTAGCTATCGCCCGAGCAATCGTCAATGAACCGAAAGTTTTGTTATTGGATGAACCATTATCTGCTTTGGATCTGAAATTACGTACAGATATGCAATATGAGTTGAGAGAACTTCAACAACGCTTAGGGATCACCTTTATTTTCGTTACGCATGATCAAGAAGAAGCATTAGCGATGAGTGATGAGATTTTTGTGATGAACAAAGGGAAAATCGTCCAAAGCGGTACCCCTGTAGATATTTATGATGAACCGATCAATCATTTTGTGGCAGATTTTGTTGGGGAAAGTAATATCGTCAACGGTGTTATGATCGAAGATAACTTGGTTGAATTTGTTGGTAAACAATTTGAGTGTGTCGATGGTGGGATGCGAGTGAATGAACCAGTGGAGATCGTCATCCGTCCAGAAGATTTGACGATCACTACACCAGACAAAGGAAAATTAGTCGTAACAGTGGACACTCAACTCTTTCGTGGCGTGCATTATGAGATCATTTGTTATGATGAGCAACAAAATGAATGGATGGTCCATTCAACGAAAAAAGCGCGTGAAGGTAGTCAAGTCGGTCTAGCTTTTGAACCAGAAGACATCCATGTCATGCGTTTCAATGAGTCGGAAGAAGACTTCGATGCACGTTTGGAAAGCTACGAAGAATAGGGGGAGAGAATATGAGAACAATGCGTAGGATCTATTCCATCCCTTATGTTTTATGGCTTGGATTATTCGTGATTGCGCCTGTTTTGATGATCATCTATCAATCTTTTTTTGATATGAGTGGTCAGTTTACATTAAGCAACTATGCCGCTTACTTTACTTCAGGGACTTATATCGCCATGACGATCAATTCGGTCTGGTATGCGTTCTTGATTACATTATTCACATTGTTGATCAGCTATCCGACTGCTTATTTTTTAACAAAATTAAAACATAAACAGCTTTGGTTGATGTTGATCATTTTACCGACTTGGGTCAACTTACTGTTGAAGGCATATGCTTTTATTGGGATTTTTAGTATCCATGGCAGTGTCAATCACTTTTTTGAGTTCATCGGTATCGGGCCGCAACAGATTTTATTTACTGATTTTAGCTTCTTGTTTGTGGCAACATATATCGAGATTCCATTTATGATCATGCCGATCTTCAACGCGTTAGAAGAAATGAATCCTTCGTTAGTAAGTGCCAGTAAAGATCTAGGAGCCAGTAATTTCGAAACGTTTCGCCGTGTGATTTTTCCGTTATCACTGAACGGGGTGAAAAGTGGGGTACAAGCAGTATTTATTCCTTCACTGTCCTTATTCATGTTGACTCGTTTGATTGGCGGAAACCGAGTGATCACACTAGGAACAGCTATCGAGCAGCATTTCTTAGTCACACAAAATTGGGGCATGGGTTCAACGATCGGTGTGATTTTGATCATTGCCATGTTCGTCGTGATGTTACTGACAGGTGAGAAGAAAAAAGGAGGCCGCTCATGAGAAAAAAATTCAAATGGTCATACCTTTATTTAGCGGTTGTTTTTCTGTTGTTGTACTTGCCGATTTTTTACTTGATATTCTACTCCTTCAATGAAGGCGGAACAATGAATAGTTTTACCGGCTTTACTTGGGAAAACTATCAAGCAGTATTCGAAGATACACGACTGATCATTATCGTATTGAATACGTTTATGTTGGCATTCTTATCCGCATTGATCGCAACGATCATCGGAACGTTTGGCGCGATGGGGATCTATTACACAAAAAAACGTCAGGCACGAACTGCATTATTGAGTATGAACAACATTTTGCTCGTTTCGCCTGATGTGATCATCGGTGCAAGCTTCCTGATTTTCTTTACGCTATTAGGCTTTGGCTTAGGATTTCAAAGTGTGTTGCTTTCACATATCGCCTTTAGTATCCCAATCGTTGTTTTGATGGTCTTGCCGAAGTTACAAGAAATGAACGACTCGATGGTAGATGCTGCGAGAGATTTAGGTGCAAACAATTTCCAAGTAGTAAAAAATATTATCTTACCATTTTTATCTCCAGGAATCATCGCCGGCTACTTTATGGCATTCACATATTCTCTGGATGACTTTGCGGTCACTTTCTTTGTGACAGGTAATGGCTTTACTACCTTATCTGTTGAGATCTATTCAAGAGCACGGCAAGGTATCAGTTTAGAAATCAATGCGTTGAGCGCACTGGTCTTCTTGTTCTCAATGGTATTGGTGATCGGTTATTACTTTATCAGTAAAGAAAACCGACCAAAACGATTGAAAAAAAATCGCCGCAACCGTGAGGAGGTGGCTCGTTTACGATGAAAAAATTACAATCTTTGCTTATCGGTATTATCTTGATCATTGGCGTATTGCTTGTGAGTGTTCGGCAATTAGAACGAGCAAGTGGAATGAGTGGGGCTAAAATCGTGACGATTTATAATTGGGGCGATTACATCGATCCTAGTTTGATCACGAAATTTGAACAAGGATCCGGCTATAAAGTGAATTATGAAACGTTTGACTCGAATGAAGCGATGTTTACCAAGATCCAACAAGGTGGGACTAATTATGATATTGCTATTCCGAGTGAATATATGATCCAAAAAATGATCGAAGAAAAACTAGTCATGCCTTTGGATCACAGTAAAATCAAAGGATTGGAAAACATCGATGATCGCTTTTTGAATCTAGATTTCGATCCGGACAATAAATATTCGATTCCTTACTTCTGGGGAACACTGGGGATCGTGTATAACGACAAAGTTTTCAACGAAGAAGAAATCAAGCACTGGGACGATTTATGGAAACCAGAATTAAAAGATAGTTTGATGTTGATCGACGGAGCGAGAGAAGTGATGGGCTTGTCTTTAAATAGTTTAGGATATTCTTTGAACAGTAAAAATATGACTGAACTGAATGAAGCGGCTCAAAAGTTGAACAAAATGACACCAAACGTCAAAGCAATCGTTGCAGATGAAATCAAAATGTACATGATCAACGAAGAAGCATCAGTTGCTGTGACATTCTCAGGTGAAGCAGCTGACATGATGTATGAAAACGAACATTTACATTATGTGATCCCAACAGAAGGATCGAATCTTTGGTTTGATAATATCGTCATGCCGAAAACAGCGAAAAACCAAGAAGGTGCGTATGATTTCATCAACTTCATGCTTGATCCGGAGAATGCTGCGCAAAACGCAGAATATATCGGCTACTCCACACCAAACAAAGCAGCCAAAGCATTATTACCAAAAGAAATCTCAGAAGATGAACAATTCTATCCATCCGATGAAACGATTTCTCATCTTGAAGTTTATGAAAATCTCGGGTCGGAATATCTAGGGATCTATAATGATTTATTCTTGGAGTTCAAGATGTATCGGAAATAGCAGTAATCCAATCAATGGTAATCAGACAGCATCAATAATTTCAGGGTGTCTTCATTTACCTTTGTCATCATCAGTTTCACGATTTTCTCTCAAAAACGGCTTTATAGCCGTTTTTTTGTTCTTTCATCTTTTTCCTCCAATATTTCTCTCACTGTTTAATACTTAAAAATCTTTATTTATTAGCTATTTCTGTGTCTTGTATAGATCACGAAAAGAGAAGGAATGAGTATATCTCGATTTACTGATGTGGTGTATTATAACAAGTGTACTCCACCTAGAAATACTAATGGATGAAGCAGTAGCGCCAATGAAGATTGGCATTCAAGGGGGAAGAGACCGGTGATAATTGAAGAGCAAACCTTCGTTTGCGGAGATAACCAAGGATAAAAAAACATCTTTCTTCCTAAATAAAATTTAGAAAACGCTTGCTTTTATGTAGATTTTATTATACCATTTAGTCAATTGAATGGGTAGTTACTGGTAAAGCAGGCTATACCTTAGTATGCGCGTATATAATTACGTGTGTGTTAAGGTATGGCCTTTTTTAGGAGGTGGAATCTTGTTTGAAGGTTAAAAAGATACTAAACAATAATTCGGTGTTGGTAGGTGAAGGGGCAAAAGATTATATCTGGATCGGTACAGGCATTGGCTTTAAGATAAAACCTGGACAAGAAGCAGATGAAAAGAAAATTGAGCGGGTTTTTGTGTTGCAGAAACAATCAACAGAACGTTTGATGAATTTGTTACAGGATATGCCGGTCGAATATGCGAAGTTAGCAGACGATATTATCCAATATGGAAAACAAAAAATCACATATGAGTTAAGCGATTCTATTTATATTTCATTAACGGATCACCTTTATAACAGTGTGAGACTACAAAAAGAAGGGTTACATTTGAATAATCAATTGTTTTGGGAAATTCGTAAGTTTTACCCAAATGAATTTTTGGTGGGGGAATATGCGGTTCAATTGATTAATCAAAAATTTAAAACAACACTCGATGATTATGAAGCAAGTAACATTGCAATGCACTTTATCAATGCACAATTAAATAGTGACGAGCGAGTTGAAAACATTCAATCATTAACCCACAAGATTCGAGATATTTTAACTATTATTAGGATGCATAACCACGTGGATGTTGATGAAACGAGTTTATCATTCGATCGGTTTGTGACACATCTAAGATTTTTCTTTAAACGCTTGGAAACTCGTACAACTGAAAATTCGAGTAACCCGTTATTGGTTCATGTGATAGAAAAATATCCTGAAGCGTATGAAACAACCTTGCTGATTGGCAAATATTTAAAAAAAGAATTAATTGATGAAGAACAATTATATTTAACGCTACATGTACAAAAATTAATAGAGAAATAATTCAAGGTGTTACTGGTCATGCAGGCAAGACTTGACGAAGTTGTAGTGAGACAACTTTGTTTAGTCTTGCTTTTTATTTATACAAATTTTTGGAGAGGATGTTTGTGATGGATTATCAAGAATTAAATGAACAAATATTAGAAAATATTGGAGGAAAGAAAAATATCAATGCTTTAGCACATTGTATGACTCGTTTTCGTTTCAAATTAAAAGATGAATCGAAAGCAAACACAGAGGCGATTAAAAAGATTCCAGGGGTTGTAACGGTTGTTCAAAGTGGCGGTCAGTATCAAATAGTCATTGGAAATCATGTTGGAGAAGTATATAAAGAATTTGTAGAGTTAGCTGGAATCAAAGATGCATCAACTTCGGAAAATGATGTAGATAAGCCGAAAGGGATTTTAAATAAATTCATTGATATTGTATCCGGCGTATTTACTCCAGTCATTAATGTTTTGATGGCCGCCGGTATGATCAAAGGATTATTAGCTTTACTAGCAGCTTTTGAATTAATTGATAAAACATCAGGAACATATTTGATTTTGAATGCTACTGGTGACGGTCTCTTTTATTTCTTTCCGTTGTTCTTAGGTTATACAGCATCGAGTAAATTTGGAGGGAAGCCCTTTATTGGTATGGCTATTGGTGCTGCATTAGTGTATCCATCAATTGTTGCAGCAAATAGTGCTGGAGGGGAAGCGTTATTCACTTTATTTCAAGGAACAGTCATTGAATCCCCAGTCTATATCAAATTTTTAGGATTACCAGTAATTTTGATGAACTATGCTTCAAGTGTTATTCCTATCATTGCAGGAACTTATTTAGCTGCTAAATTTGAGGATTTTTTAACAAGAGTTATTCCTCGTATGGTGCGTAGTTTCTTTGTTTCATTTCTAACATTGATTATTACAGTCCCTTTAATATTTTTAGTTGTTGGGCCTATTACAACTTGGGTGGGGTTGTTTCTTGGACAAATGTTATCAGCAGCAAATGATTTCAGTCCAATCATCGCAGGAATTGTGATTGGCGGCTTTTGGCAAGTCTTTATTATGTTTGGTTTGCATTGGGGATTTGTTCCAATTGCAATGAATAACTATGCAACGCTAGGATATGACGTAGTTATGATGGCTGGCCTTGCAACACCTTTGGCAATGGCAGGTGTGACATTTGCAGTTTTCTTCAAAACAAAGAACAAAAGACTAAAAGAAATCGCTTTTCCTGCAGCTTTGTCCGCAGTATTCGGAATTACTGAACCCGCATTATATGGTGTAACATTGGCTAGAAAAAAAGTTTTCTATACTACTTCGCTGGCAGTTGCCATTGCCGGCGCAATTATGGGGATTTTTAACACACGAGTGTACATTAATGGAGGAACAGGGATTTTTGCCTTGCCAAGATTTATCAACCCTGAAGTTGGTTTCGATAATAGTTTCATTGGATTTGCAATTGCTTGTGGAGTTGCATTTGTCGTAGGATTCTTAATTACTTACTTCTATTCTTATAATCCCAAATTGGATGAAGAAACAGATGAAGTTACTGAAAAAGAGAGTATTCCTGTCAATGCAGCTTTAGGTCAAACAGTTTTATATGAACTGGATACACCAATCAAAGGTGAAGTGATACCTCTAAGTAAAGTATCTGATACTGCGTTTTCGACAGGTTTACTTGGTCAAGGGGTAGCAATTTTGCCAACTGAAGGGAAAGTCTACGCACCAGCAGATGGTAAGGTGACAACGTTGTTTCCAACATATCACGCTCTTGGTCTAACAACCGATGAAGGAATTGAGCTATTGATTCATATTGGTATGGATACAGTGAATCTACAAGGAAAATACTTTGATCCAGCTGTAAAACAAGGTGATACAGTGAGAAAAGGTCAATTGCTATTAATATTTGATATTGATGCGATTGCAGCTGCGGGGTATTCATTGCAGACACCAGTAATTATTGCGAATTCAAAACATTATTTAGAAGTTGTAAGTTCAGAAGAAAAGAATGTAAATATTTCAAATAATTTATTTACAGTTATCGCCTAGGAGGAGTTTAAATGAGTGGCAAGAAAAATATCTTTTTGTTTGTAGCCGATCAAATGCGTAATGATTCGTTGGCACATATGGGGAACCCAACATCCATTACACCTAATTTAGATGATCTAGTTTCAGAAGGAGTTTCTTTTGAGAACGCATACTGTCAAAATCCAGTATGCGTACCTTCTAGAAATAGTTTTTTAACAGGCTTATATCCACATGTGAGTGGACATCGTACGATGCATTATTTACAACGTGAAGATGAACCCAATATTTTGAAGGAAATGAAGAATAATGGTTACGAAGTTATCTGGATTGGTCGCAATGATGTGGTGCCTGCCGACCGCACAAAAACAGAATATTGTGATGAATATTATGATGGCATTACGAACGAGAATATGCGTGATGCTGAAAATAATCAGATGAATCACTCTGCTGAGATGAATGAAGAGAGTAAAAAGTTATACGATAAAATGTTATCAGGAGATACTTATTACTCTTTTTATATGGGGAAATTACCAGATGGAGAAGGCTATGGAAAAACAGATTGGAACTGTGTAGAAAAAGCATTGGAGTATATCGAACGTCGTAGTAAAGAATCTTCAGATAAACCATTCTTCGTTTACTGTACTATTTCATTTCCACATCCGCCATATGCCTGTGAAGACCCGTGGTATTCAAATATTGATCGAAGTAAGCTGCCTCCGCGTCGTCCAAATATTCAAGAGGTTCCAAACAAGGCTTCGATGCTATACAGTATTAATGAACGACAAGAATTAAACGGCTGGTCAGAGGAGCGTTTTGATGAATTGAGAGGAACTTATTTAGCGATGGTTTCTCGTTTTGATCATCAAGTAGGGTTGATTAAAGAAAAATTGAAAAAGTCGGGTTTATATGACGATACGAACTTGATCATCTATAGTGATCATGGTGATTATACAGGAGATTATACGATTACGGAAAAAGTTCAAAACTGTTTTGAAGATCCGATTTCGAATGTACCTTTATTGATTAAGCCTGCAAAAGGATTAGTAGTAGAACCACGTATTTCTAAAGCACAAGTTGAATTGCTGGATTTACCATCTACGATTGCTGAAATGGCAGAGATCGACTTATCGTATACGCAGTTTGGTAAGTCACTATTACATGTAGTAGCTGGTGACGAAGAACACAAAGATGCGGTCTTCTGTGAAGGAGGACGTATTCACGGTGAGAGACAGGCGATGGAGTTAGGTCATGGACCAGAATCTCCTTACTGGCCACGATTATCAACACAATACAGTGAAGGTCCAGAGCATACAAAAGCAGTCATGTGTAAAATGGGAGATTTTAAATACACAATGCGTCTGTATGAAACAGATGAATTGTATAATACTGCCGAAGACCCAATGGAAATCAATAATTTAGCGGTTTTAGATGAATACCAAGAGTTAGTTCAAAAAATGAAAAATCGAGTTACACAGTTTTATATGGAGACAACAGATTATGTACCTATGAAACGTGACAAACGGTAATAATGATTCAAATAAACAACCGAAGTATCGAGAAACATGGGTGAATTTCCAAAAAGTGAAATACTGGATGACATTTAATGAAGTTCATTCAGGCCTACATGCTTCGGTTTTGAACCAAGAGATGCTTAAACAAAGAGGTTCTGATGATTTCACAAATATGATTCAAGCTTGGCATAACCAAATCGTGGCAAGTAGCAAATTAGCAGAAATTGGGGAAATAAAAGAAGATTCTACAACTGGGGAAATGAGTAAACTCTATGGGGTTATTTGTATCGATTTATATTACCAAGGGAATGGTACATTGGATTGTTCGAAGAAAAACCATTTGATTGGTATAAAGAAGAATTGCGACAAATGGAGAAAATTTAGAAGAAAGTAGGGATATACCTTGAAACATATTTCCGTGTTGATCAAACCAGCTTCAGCGCTTTGTAATTTACGATGCAAGTATTGTTTTTATGCTAATGTCAGTTCATTACGTGAAGTACGTTCTTATGGAAAAATGAAAGCTGATGTTGCTGAACAAATGATTGCGAATATTTACAAAGATTTAGAAGATGGTGATGAGTTAACACTGGCGTTTCAAGGAGGAGAACCAACTTTAGCAGGGTTATCCTATTTTCAAAATATAACTGAGTTGATTGAAAAACAAGGTAGACGTGTGCATGTCCGTTATGCGATACAGACGAATGGTACAGTGATAAATGAGAAATGGTGTGTATTTTTTAAACAACATAATTTTTTAGTGGGGTTGTCAATTGATGGACATCCCCTCTATCATGACTTGAATCGAGTAGATCCTAGAGGTCGAGGAACGTTTCACCGTGTTCTTCAAACAAAAGAGCTGTTTGATCGTTACGAAATCGATTACAATGTACTTTGCGTATTAACTGATCCGTTGGCGAAAGAAGCGAAGAAAGTGTTTCACTTTCTTAAAGAACAACAGATTAGTTATGTTCAATTTATTCCGTGTCTGGATGATTTAGACGTATTGAAACGAAATAGCTATGCATTGACACCTAAGCGTTTTGCAAGTTTTTATCATCAAATCTTTCAATTATGGCTTGCTGAACTTCGGCAGGGGAATTACATAAGTATCAAGCTATTTGACGATATCTTGAATTTATTGGTTCGTCAACAAATAACAGCGTGTGGTATTTTAGGAAATTGTCAGGTGCAGTATGTTATTGAAGCTGATGGGAGTGTTTATCCTTGTGATTTTTATGTCTTGGATGAGTATCGTATGGGTTATATTCAAGAACAAACATTGCGGGAATTATTTTCGCAAAATGTTTCAAAAAAATTTCTTTGCGAAAGAGATCCTTTATCTGAAAAATGTCAAATCTGTCCCTTTATTAAAATGTGCCGCGGAGGCTGTAAGAGGATGAAAGATGCAATGTATGTAGATGAACGTGATTTTTGTGGTTATGCCTCTCTATTAAAAGAATTTGTTCCAAAAATAGATGAAATTTTAGGGATATTACAGGAGGTTTACGCATGATTGTTGGAATCATTTATTTTTTTGTGATTGTAACCGCCAATACGATCGGGGCTGTTTCTGGCATGGGTGGCGGAGTCTTAATCAAGCCGATTTTTGATTTTATCGGCGCGCACACAGTGGCGGCAATTTCGTTCTATTCGTCAGTTGCTGTTTTTACGATGTCAATTGTTTCGACAAGTCGCCAACTAATGAGTGGGCGGAAAATCAATTGGAAGATTGTTGTTTTGGTATCCACAGGTGCAGTACTAGGCGGAATTTTAGGCAATAGTACATTTGAATACTTCTTACGAATTTTTGCAAATGATGATGCCGTTCAGATGATTCAAATTATCCTAACGATAATTATGCTCTTATTTGCTTTTTTCTATACAACATACGATTGGAAAAACTTCCAATTAAGATACAGTTTTTGGTATTTATTTTGTGGTCTGATCTTAGGCTTTTTTGCTAGTCTTCTAGGCATTGGAGGCGGACCAATTAATGTTTCTTTACTAATGTTAATGTTCTCGGTTTCAATAAAAGAAGCAACGATGTACTCGATTTGTACAATTTTCTTCTCCCAACTCTCTAATCTAGTGACGATGGGGGTGTCTTCCGGTTTTGGCAATTTCGATCTAACTATATTGATATATATTGTGCCTGCTGCGATTATCGGTGGGATGTTAGGAGCGAAGTTAAGCAATGTGCTATCTGAGAAAAAAGTAACAACGGTGTTCCAATTAGTCATTATTTGTGTATTGTTGATTAATTGTTATAACGGTTTTCAGCTACTATAAGGAGTGACAAGAATGATAAAAATACCTGGTGGAAGTTATAACGTAGGAACAAATCACGTAGACGGTTTTGAAGCAGACCATGAAGGACCTCGTTTATCGGTTATAGTTCCAACCTTTTGGATGGATGAGACGACTGTAACGAACGCTGAATTTGCTAAATTTATTGAGGGAACAGGTTACGTAACTGAGGCTGAACGTTTTGGTTGGTCGTTTGTCTTTCACTATTTTTTGAGTGAACAAACACGGATGAAAAGTCAATTAGTTTCCAATATGGTATCGTGGTACGCTGTAGCTGGTGCTGATTGGCGTCATCCAGAAGGTCCAGATTCAACGATTGAAATGCGTATGGATCATCCTGTTGTACAAGTCTCTCGTAACGATGCGATTGCTTATTGTAAATGGGCGGGCAAACGTTTACCAAGTGAAATAGAATGGGAGATTGCAGCTAAAGGCGGGACAAATAATGAGCGGTATCCATGGGGCGATGAAGAATTTATCTTAGCTGGTAAACATCGAGCAAATATTTGGCAAGGGGATTTTCCACACACGAATACAAAAGACGATGGTTTCACGAATACAGCACCAGCCAAATGGTACGAGCCAAATGGACTAGGGATGTATCAAGCGATTGGAAATGTCTGGGAATGGTGTAGCAATCCAGCACGAGTTGATTTGAAAAAATTTCAAACAACAACGAGTGAAGAAATTTGGCAAGCATATCAACAAGTAGATGATAACTTTTACGCAACACGAGGAGGTTCTTTCCTCTGTCATTATTCTTACTGTAAAAGATATCGGATTGCAGCACGTAATGGGAATTCAGGTATGTCTGCTGCAAATAACTTAGGATTCCGTTGTGTAAAATAAGACGATGGCAGAAGTAATCAAATTCAAGAAACAAACTTAATAATCTACAATGATTCTTTTAGATTTTTGCAACTATTTAAGATATTTATGTAACTTAGTTTATTTGATTTTAGCATGTAGAATTAGAGTAAAATCACTAATCAAAAAATTCAATATAAGTTAGAGTTTTACTCTCTGGATGAAATACAAGCAAGCCTAACTAGTAATAACTAAAGAGAGATATTATAGAAGAGGAAGTAAAAATTTTAATACTCATGTTTTTCAAAAGAAAGCAATTAATTTTTCCAAACGAGAGTTAGAAAGTAGTCCACTCATTTCTTGCTATAAATCAGGATCATAGTTTCCATTATAATGGATAATTACCTGTTAAATGCATCTTGTTTCCATTATAATGGAAACAAAGAGGTGAGATTATGATTGTTAGAAAAAATTATTTAGAATTAATTATACCGTTTGTTGACACTGAACCGATCAAAGTGATGACAGGAGTTCGACGTTCAGGCAAATCCATTATGCTAGAGTTGATTCAAAACTATTTAAAGGCAAAAGGGGTAAAAGAAGAGCAATTTATTATTATTAATTTTGAAGAATTAATCTTTGAACCATATTTAGAATACCATGCACTAAATGACTATATAGAAAAAAAAATAGCTCAAACTAATTTGAAAACATACATTTTTTTAGATGAGATTCAAGAAGTTAATCATTTTGAAAAAGTGATAAATTCTTTGCGTGCAACTTATAAAAGTAGAGTAGATATTTATATTACAGGTTCCAATGCAAAACTGTTATCTGGTGAATTGTCTACTCTGATTAGTGGGCGATACGTTCAATTTGAAATTTATCCTTTTAAATTTTTAGAATATGTTGAAGGAAGGCGTAGTATTGGAGATAATAGGAGTGAAAATGATTTATTTCAATCTTATTTAGTTGAAGGTGGTATGCCCTTTCCAGTATTTCAAAATATACAATATCGGGATCGATTAAATTATTTAAGTGATGTTTATAATTCAATTATTTTGAAGGATATTATCGAAAGAGAAAATATCAGAGATCCTGAATTATTAAGAAGATTATTGAATTTTGTTTTAGGAAATGTTGGAAGAACTTTTTCAGCAAACTCGATAACAAAATATTTGAAAAATGTGGGTCTTAAAGTATCGCCAACGACAATTCTCAATTATTTAGGATTTGCTACTGATGCTTACGCAATCATTCCATTAAAAAGATATGACGTTCAAGGTAAAAAATTTTTGGCTTCTCAAGAAAAATATTATGTTGTAGACCATGGATTAAGACAAGCGATTATCGGTAGAAATGAAGAAGATCTTGAGCTTGTGCTAGAGAATATCGTATTGTTGGAATTGATGGCACGAGGCTATGAGGTGTCAGTTGGAAAAACGAATCAATACGAAATAGACTTCATTGCTGAACGCAAAACGGAAACAAAAATCGACCGTAAATATATTCAAGTTAGTTATTTATTAGCTTCCCCTGAAACACGTGAGCGAGAGTTTCGCCCCTTGAAGGAGATTGCCGATAATTATGACAAAATGGTTTTAACACTCGATCCATTTACAAGTGATGTCGATGGAATTGCGCATGTAAATTTGATACAGTGGTTATTGGATGATAACTACTGAGATCTAAATCAGTAGCAAGAAAGACAATCTTTGTATCAATAAGATATTAATAGGGACAATAGTTGCTTTTGTTTTGCAAATTATTTATTCCTATAAATTATTCCTAAAATATCAATCAGAATTTAAGAAGAAGCCGAAGCTGTGTTATAATAAAAACGAAAAAAGGAACTGCGTCAACAGCTCCCTTTTGACAGCACCGCTAAAAGCTAGTGGCAAGTGTAATAGTTAACTCAAAGAGAAGTAACCCTCGGCTCGCTAAAGTGACGGTTACTTCTCTTTGTCATTTTTCAGCATTGTAACAACCAAGCCAACTAAAGCGATGGTAAACATACCGAAAGCTAAAATTGTTTGGACTGTTTCATATGCGGACAAATAGGCTTCTCCTTTCATAGATTTCAGTACTTATCTCCATAAGCACCACCACCTTTTTCGAAGTCGCCACCGTCATTTCACTTTACTGTCTAAAAAAGTATAGCATATCGCCCTAGTTAGAGTCCTTGAACTTTGGATAATAACGGCTCTTTGTCAATAAGGA
>NZ_JAFLWG010000010.1:0-108634 GCF_017316315.1 Enterococcus sp. DIV1298c
AAAAGTGGACTGACGAATCAGAATTGATTCATCAGTCCACTTTATTATAGAGCCGTTATACTTAGATTGATTTTTTTATATATTATATGAAAGAGCAATAATCGCTTGAAAGTTTGGAGTAAATGAATGAAAACGTTTTTTTGTTAGGGTGGATGAAAGTGAAAACAATAAGTCAGGTATATATTCGATTAAACGAACATCTCTTTAAATGTAAAAAGTATGATTTGAATTTCTTGATCACTAAGGTACTCATCGAGCGAATTGATGAATTTCCTAATATATATATTGAAGAAATTGCTTATGCGGCGCAGACAACACCAGCTAGTATCACTAAGTTTTGTAAGAAACTCGGATACACTAGCTTTAAGGAAATGCGTTGTGATTTAGATAATTACTTTATCCAAGAGTATGATTTATCCAGTAAGATACACGAAGGGATTTTATGTGGAATCGATACTAAAAGTGAACTTTCGGAAATGGTGGATCGTTTTTTGCAACATGAGTATACTGTCCAAAAAAATATCTTCGAACAATTTGATAGTGAGCAATGTATGCGAATTGCGGAAGAGATCAAACTAAAAAAAAGAGTCGCCATTTTAGGAAACAGTTATTCTTTTACAGTAGTTAATTTATTGAGGGAATTACTTAGTCAAATGGGTTATCTTGTTTTTGAAGTGAATCGAAACGCAGAGGATCAGTTGATCAAACAAGTACTACTAGAAACGGATGTATGTTTCATTATCAACCTTACGAGGGAATGGGTAGAGAAAAAAAGCTACTTGCTCCAAGATACTACTTGCAAAAAAATATTACTGACCTTCAGTGAAAGAGCTGATCAAAATAATTTATTTGAGGAGGTCGTTCTTTTTAAAGAGATTTCCCCTATGTTGGCTTCTAACTATTATTCGCAAAAAGTGCTGCATCTATGGATGATTTTTTTGATCATGAGCCTGAAAAAGGAGTAATAATAAAAGTCATTTTCCATTTTTGGAAAATGGCTTTTATTGTTTAATAGATAGAAACCGTTTACATTTAAATCAAGATATATCTTAGAAAATTTTGGAGGAACGAGTTATGGATAAGTTGATGGGATTTATTGAAACAAAAGTTATGCCCCCTATGATGAAACTTTCAAATCAACGTCATTTAAGTGCAGTACGCGATGGCCTTATCGCAACGATCCCAATTACTGTGATCGGATCGATTTTTTTATTGATTCCTTCTATCCCATGGCCGCAAGCTTATGTTGATTTTATGGGGAATCAACCTGATTTAGTTGCTAAATTGTATCTGCCATTTCATATGAGTATGGGATTACTATCGATTTATGCAACTTTCGGTATTGGGGCTCGCTTAGCACAAAGTTACCAGATGGACAGCTTGGCTGGTGGGATTTCTGCATTGTTCACTTTTTTTACAACGTTGAGTTTTACTTTTTTAGAAGAAGGAAGCTTTATTTCTACGCGATATCTTGGCGGAGAAGGCATGTTTTCTAGTATCTTGACAGCAATCTTAGCAGTTGAATGTATGAAGATCTGTAAAAAACATAATATTGGTTTCAAACTACCTGAACAAGTACCTACGAATGTCAGCAGTAGTTTCGAAGTGATTATTCCTGTATTTTTTTCTATGACGATCGTCTGGATCATTGTTCATTTACTTGGTTTTGATATCAACACTTTAGTTGCTGATGCGATTACACCGTTGTTAAGTGTTTCATCAAATTCTTTAGCTGCTCCATTGATTTATGTCACTTTAACATGTGTGATGTGGCTGTTTGGGATTCATCCGCAAATTTTAGCGACGATCATGTTGCCGATTTGGTTAGTCAATTCCGAAGCAAATATGGCGGCGGCTCAAGCAAGCGAAGCAATTCCGCATATTGGTGTGCAACCATTTATTTTTACATTTATCTGGATCGGCGGGGGCGGAGGAACGCTGGCGCTTTGTCTATTGATGTGTCTTTCTAAGTCTAAATTTTTAAAGAAATTAGGGCGGTTAAGTTTTATTCCAGGGTTCTTCAATATCAATGAACCACTATTATTTGGCTTACCGATCGTGCTTAATCCTGCTTTAGCGATTCCTTTTGCGTTAGCACCGATTATCACTACCTTTGTGACATACTTTGCTTTTATTTTTAATATAGTCCCAGGTATGGCCTATCCATTAGCTGCTGTGTGGACAGTTCCCAGCATATTTTCAGCAGTTATTGCAACAGCAAGTATTCGCGGAGCCATGTTAGTTTTGGTCAATTTTATCATTTATCTAGGGATCTACTATCCGTTCTTTAAAGCATATGAACGAAAGCTATTGATTGAAGAAGGGCAAGAAGAAGTATAAAAAAATCATAAAATAGATAAAAGTGAGAGGAAACGATATGAAAAAAAATACTAAGAGATTTCCTGATAATTTTTTTTGGGGCGGTGCTGTGGCAGCCAATCAACTTGAAGGTGCTTATTTAGAAGGCAACAAAGGTTGGAGTGTCGCAGATATCAATCGCTTTAGAGATGATATTGATATTAAAAAGAAAAGCAACAAAGAAATAACGACTGAAGATATTACATTTGCATTGAATGATACAGAAGGTCGCTATCCTAAACGTACAGGAATTGACTTTTATCATACATTTCGTGAAGATCTAGCATTGTTAGCAGAAACAGGAATGAACTCATTTCGAACGTCCATCAGTTGGGCTCGGATTTTCCCTAAAGGGGACGAAGAGGAACCGAATGAGGAAGGATTGCGTTTTTACGATGAGTTGATTGATTGTATTATTGAGAATGGAATGGAACCTTTGATTACGCTCTCTCATTATGAAATGCCGCTTCATTTAACTACAGAGTATAATGGCTGGTCTAACAGAAAATTGATCGATTTCTTTGTTCGATTCGCACGAGTGGTATTTGAGAGATATCAAGGGAAAGTCACTTATTGGATATTAGTCAATCAAATGAATCTTATTACACATGAATCATTCAATCACTTAGGAATTCCAGCAGATCGTGTAGAAAACTTGAAACAAGCAAAATATCAAGGAGTCCATAACGAGTTGGTGGCGTGTGCCCGAGCAATCAAAGAGGGAAAAGCGATCAATCCAGCGTTCCAAATCGGCATGATGTCTTATTATGGAAATGTATATCCAGCGACATGTCATCCATTAGATGTTTTAAGTGCATTGAAGATGAATCAAATGGAATATTTTTACTCAGATGTGCTTGTTCGTGGTGTGTACCCTAAATATGCTTACCGTTTCTTCGAAGAAAATGAGATCGATATCCAATTTGGAGCGACGGATGAGGCTGATTTTAGTCATACTGTTGATTTTGTTTCCTTCTCCTATTACTACACACGTGTGATTCATCATGAGCATACGGATCAGGAAGAACCTGCTACACCAAATCCATATTTGGAGGCAAACGACTGGGGTTGGGCGATTGATCCGATTGGGTTACGAATTGCCTTGAATGAGTACTATGATCGCTACCAATTACCGCTTATGATTACAGAAAATGGCATGGGCTTCTATGAGACATTAAATGAAGACAATACGATCAATGATACCTATCGTATCGAATTTTTGAGAAAGCATATCGAACAGATGAAAGAAGCAATATATGACGGAGTAGAGCTTATTGGTTACTATCCATGGGGACCCATTGACTTGATCAGTTGTTCTTCGTCTGAAATGAGTAAGAGATATGGGTTTATCTATGTTGATCTTGACGACTGGGGGAATGGAACAGGTCAGCGATATAAAAAGGCAAGCTTTGATTGGTATAAACGAGTAACAACATCAAATGGAGAACTACTAGAATAAAAAGACTGCTCGAATTGTGGGGAGTGAAAAAGAATCGATCAGCAAGAAACATGCGTTGATTGGTTCTTTTTTGTCTGAATAAAAAAAGGACCTGCTAGCCGGGGAGCTAGCAGGAAAGGAGTTAAAAATGAAAAAGTGTTGTTAGGGTTGTTTGTTGGTATACTTATATATTAAAGGTGAGTTGTGAATATTTTGTGACGAAAGTTTACCAAAGTTGTTAATTTTTTTATACAAAAAGTTAAACTTCACTTTTTTATGTTAGTTTACGATCAAGTCAGAATTCTTTTCATTTTTGAAAAAACTCCAAAGTAACCCGATGACAAACCCGATCAATGCTGGTGTGATCCAGCCCATTCCTAATGAGAAGAATGGCAGGTAGGAATCAGCAAATGATAAGATACCTTTCACGATACTTGTTTGTTTGATTGAATCAGGGCAAGCGTTCAAGCCGTCTACGATGGAAGCAAGCAATGTGAAATAAGTCGTCATCCGATAAACAGAAGTGCGTTGCTTAAACAATGGACCGATCAATACAAGTAAAATCAAGGTCATTGCCAATGGATAAATAAACATCAAGACAGGTAAAGAGAACTGGATGATATTCGTCAACCCTACATTGGCAACTAAACATGCCAGTAAACTTGTTCCTGTAACAAAAAACAAATAGCTACGTTTAGGGAACAATTCAGTAAATGTTTCAGAGAATGCAGTGATCAAGCCAATGCCTGTTTTCAAACAAGCAAGGATCACAATAAACGCTAATAAAATACTACCGTAAGTGCCTAAATAGTGATCAGCGATCTGAGCAAGTGCAATACCGCCATTGGCACTCATCGGAAATGTTCCGAGGCTCATCGTTCCGACATAAGAAAGCAATGTATAAATGATTCCCATCAAAACAATACTGATTGCGCCTGATTTGATCGTATCTCTTGCGATATCAGAAGGCTTTGTGACACCCATGCCACGAATCGTCGTGACGATGATGATACCAAATGCCAATGCAGCTAATGCATCTAACGTATTATAGCCTTGCGTAAAACCTGTAAAGAATGCTTGGCTTTGATAATGAGGTTGTACAGGTGCTTCTGCAACTGAGCCAAGTGGATTGAGAAAAGCAAGTAATAGCAGGATACCTAGCAAGATCAAGAATGCAGGATTCAAAAACTTACCAACGTAATCTAAAATCTTTGTTGGACGTTTAGAGAACCACCAAGCAGCCAAAAAGAATAAGAAACTAAAAATAGCTAAAAACAATGTTTGATTTTCTGCTGGAATAAAAGGGGCTAAGCCAATTTCAAAAGAAGTAGTCGCTAAACGTGGCAAGGCGAAAAATGGCCCAATAACTAAATAAAGTAAGACAGTAAAAATAAGTGCATAGGTTTTATTGACACGTTGCGCCAATTCATAGACACCAGAGGTCTTTGAAACGCCGATCGCAATGACGCCTAAAAATGGTAAGCCGATCCCTGTAGCTAAAAAACCGAGATTTGCCCAGAAGATATCAGCGCCAGCTTCTTGTCCCATATGGACAGGGAATATAAGATTACCGGCACCAAAAAATAGTCCAAATAGCATGGAACCGATGAATAGATTTTCTTTGAATGATAATTTTTTTGACATAGAAAACTCCTTTACTTTTTGTATTTTGTTAAAAGTAACAAATTATGTGATGAATTGCAACAATTTTCTGAAAATTATCGAATTCTCTAGAATATTACTAGACACTAACGAAACGACTCCTAACCTTGTGAGAGAAAGAGATGGCGCGTTTTCGTCCGCTCAAAATAAAAGTTGTTGCCAACGCATCGATACTTTGAGATCAATGTTTTTCTCACACCCACATGTTACGCGAGTTGGTGACGGAGTTCAACCCATGGATTGAGAGTAAACAAAAACAACGCGTATAAAGAAAAAACGCAACTTTTTGAGTAGGTAGACCTTGCTCAAGAAAGTTGCGGCTAGTTGAATACTAAGGGTGATTTGAAGCTTGATTAGTTATTCAAAATACGTGACAAGAATTCTTTCGTACGTGTTTCTTTTGGATGAACGAAGATATCTTCAGGACTTCCTTCTTCTGCAATAACACCTTTATCCATGAAAATCACTCGGTCAGAAACCTCTTTTGCAAATTCCATTTCATGGGTCACGATGATCATTGTCAATCCTGTATGAGCTAGATCCTTGATCGTATTCAATACTTCACCGACCATTTCAGGGTCAAGTGCAGAGGTAGGCTCATCGAAGAGCATCACGTCAGGGTCCATAGATAATGCACGAGCGATCGCCACCCGTTGTTTTTGACCTCCGGATAGTTGAGAAGGTCGAGCCTCGATATATTGTTTCATACCGACTTTTTCTAAGTTTTCGATGGCCACTTTACGCGCATGTTCTTTTTCTCTTTTTAAGACAGTTGTTTGTCCAGACATACAATTTTCCAGGACATTCATATTGTTGAAAAGATTGAAGGATTGGAAAACCATACCGACGTTCGTTCGATATTTTGGTAAATTGTATTTAGGTTCTAAGACGTTTTCGTTGTTATAGATGATCGCGCCACCAGATGGTTTTTCTAGTAAATTGATGCAACGTAAGAACGTTGATTTACCTGAACCAGAGGAACCAATGATCGTTACGACTTCCCCTTTGTTGACGGTCATGCTAATATCTTTCAGCACTTCATTTTCGCCGAATTTTTTACTTAAATGATTGATTTCAATGATATTCTCACTCATAGGACTGCCTCCTTATTCCTGTAGGTTCGCATTGTTGACTTCTTCAATTTTCGTATACGCAGTAGGTCCATCGATTTTCTTCTCGATCACACGTAGGATTCTTGTGATCGTGAAAGTCATGATCAAGTAGATGATCCCGACGATCGTAAATGTTTGGAAGAATTGGAAGTTGGCACCAGATGCAGAGTTTCCTTGGAAGAATAGATCTGCTACACCGATAACACTTAATACTGCGGTGTCCTTGATATTGATAACAAACTCATTACCAGTAGCCGGTAAAATATTTCTCAACACTTGCGGAATCACTACTTTACGCATCGTTTGACTATGGGTCATACCGATAGCTTGAGCTGCTTCAAATTGACCGCCATCTACTGCAAAAATTCCACCACGTACGATTTCAGTCATGTACGCACCTGTATTGATCGAAACGATGAACAAAGCAGCAATCGTACGATCAAGAGAAATACCAAAGGCTAAAGCCAATCCATAGAAGATGACCATCGCTTGAACCATCATTGGTGTGCCACGAAAGACTTCGATATAAACAGATAATAAGAAGTTAGCTACTTTTTGGAAGAAGCGTGTCACTTTATTGTCAGCTTCAGGAATCGAACGAAAGACACCAATCAATAAACCTAATGTTGTTCCTACAACTGTACCGATCAACGCGATAAAGAGCGTTAAGCCAGCTCCACGTAAGAACATATTGCCATATTGGTCCCAAATCGTTTTAAAGTCATGGAACAAGCCGGTTTCTTCTGCATCGCCATCCGTTGAAGCAGGTTGGTCTTCGATTGCTTGGTCCATGATGGCGATGCGATCATCATGCGAGATACCACTTAAGATTTGATTGACTTTTTGGAGATCAGGATCACCTTTACGCATGCCTACAGCTATTTGAACGTCTTCAGGATTTGTTTGGAAGCCATTTGCTTCGTCAAGTTCGAGCATTTTTAAATCGGGGTTGACGCTTGTTGCAGTCACGCCTTCAGGACGTTCACTAACATAACCGTCGATCATTCCAGAAGCAAGTGCTGTCCGCATTGCTGAAAAGTTATCCATTGCTTGTTGTTTATCCACTCCTGGGATTTGGTCGATCACGTTGTAGTGGAAAGTGTTCAATTGTGCGGTGATTTTTGCTCCAGAAAGATCTTCTAAGCTGGTTGCATTCGCAAATTTCCCGTCTTTTTGGACGACGATCACAAGTTCTGATTCATAATAAGGGTCAGTAAAGTCGATTTCTTTTTGGCGTTCTGCCGTTGGACTCATTCCGGCAATGATTGCGTCGATCTTTCCAGATTGAAGGGCAGGTGGTAAACCGTCCCATTTCGTTTGGACAATGACTAGTTCTTTGCCTAACCCTTCGGCTACTTTTTTGGCGATCTGTACATCGTATCCGCCGGCAAAACTGTTTTGTCCTTGAATTGGATAGGCATCATTTGCATCTGTTTGTTGTGACCAGTTAAAAGGTGCATAACCGGCTTCCATTCCAACACGGAATTGATCGCTCGGTGTTTTATCATCTGCATTGACCATAGTGGTCAAGCTAAAGATCGATAGAATAAACGTAAAGATTAGAGTGAGTGTAACTGAATTTTTTTTCATCTGTCTTCTCCTTTTTGTTTGTTCACGCACGTCGTCCTTCAGACATATGCTGATAAGACCAACGTTCGCTCAGCTTCTTTGGCTGATAACCAAAGTGCCTTGACACGAGTGGTCGAATACATGCATTGCAGTTGCTTATCAAGGAGAAATAAAAAACGACCGCTTTGTAGGTACAAAAGGGCCGCTAAATTTCACAGAGTGATAAACCTCTCACAAAACATAGCGCAACTTAGCATCACTGCTAAGACAGTCCGTAAGCTGTTAACTTACGTCCCAACATACTTTTTAAGCAAAAAAAAGCACATTTCGGCGATCCTCCCTAGCCCTGCTTCCACATGTTTGCTTCACTCCACAGGTTTAATGATTCTCGCGACCTCTACCTCATTGATTGAGGCATCTCGTATTCAGTTATTTATACAAAAAATAGTCTACGACAGAGTAGCGTCTTTGTCAATGAGAAACTACGTTTTTACAGAAAAAAGTTGATAAACAAAGAAATATTCTGTTTATTTAATTTTTTTCATGAAAAGAGAAAACTAGAATGTTTCGGAAAAAAGAATAATTATGCATTTTATGCAATTCTTGAAAGAGAGTAAAATAACGAAAAACAGACTGGCTCAACGCTCAGTCTGTTTACTGTTTTATTTGAAAGGAGCATTTAAGCAGCAGCTTTTTTAGGTTCACGACCTAGAATCGCTTGCAAAATAACGGTTACTCCATAAATAGCTAAAACAAGATAGATCAAGCTAGAGTATTGTGTGATCCCCCAGCCCCATGTACGATATACCACTAACGTAATTGCTAGAACAATTGCTGCTAATACATTGAAAAAGGCAAATGCCCATAGATTTCCATTTTCTTTACGAGCGAAATAGAAGATAGAGAAATAAATACTTAATGCTAACCAAGCGATACATGCTAAAATAACGCCCCAATAAATCAAGAATGCGACCATATTGATTCACCTCGTTTCATACTCAAAATATACAGATCATTGGTATTGTAGCACGTTTTCATTGTTTTGTCAGTGATGTTTGTGAGTATTTTCTCAAAAAATATCTTTGGATTTTCATTCGATTAAGGGTACGATTTGTTTTATTTCGATTATAATAGAAGAGAGGTGAGGTACAAATGTTGGAACAAACAATTGAAGAAGCAGCAACAGCCATTATTGAAAGTCAAAAGCTGACTTTTCTAACTGGGGCAGGTGTGTCCACACCTTCAGGCATCCCCGATTACCGTTCGCTAACAGGTGTCTACCAAGGAATTGATCGTCCAGAATACTTATTGAGTCATCAAGCAATGGACGAAGAACCAGAGAAATTTTATTCGTTTCTCAAACATCTTTATCATCCCGAAGCTCAACCCAATATCATCCATCGAGAAATCGTCGAGTTGGGTAAAGAAAAAGAAGTATGGGTCGTTTCGCAAAATATCGATGGCCTGCATGAGAAAGCAGGAAGTAAAAAACTAGTTAATTTTCATGGGAATCTGTATCATTGTTATTGTCGAAACTGCCATCAAGCGGTTGATTGGCGTGATTATCTCATCAGTGACAAACACCAACGATGTGGTGGACAGATTCGACCAGATATTGTGTTATATGGGGAAGGGTTCCAAGATGAAGTATTGGATCAAGCCACTTTTGCCGTTAATCAAGCGGACTTGATCGTGATCATAGGAACAAGTTTTCAAGTCCATCCTTTTTGTGATTTGATCCAGTTTCGTGCGCCTCATGCGAAGCTGTTAGTAATCAATCAAACCCCTGTATATCTATCAGAGATGTATGGATTTGTCCAAACAGATGGAACGAAGGTATTCAAAAAAGTACAGGAGAGTGTAAGATGACAGCTAAAACAGAAAAAGAAAAAATGATTGCAGGCGAACTTTATTTTGCAGGTGATCCGGAATTGGCAGCAGATCGAAAGTTTGCTCGTAGTCAAAGTCAGATCATCAACCAAGCGGAAACAAGTGAACTTCGCAGCCAATTGCTGAAAGAAACATTTGGCGCTACCGGCGAGAAAATTTATATGGAGCCGACGATCAATTTTGATTATGGCTATAATATTTACGTAGGTGAGAATTTTTATGCGAACTTCAACTGTACATTTTTGGATGTCAGTACGATCAAAATTGGTGACAACTGCATGTTTGCCCCAAACGTTCAACTTTATACTGCCACGCATCCGTTGCATCCAGTGAAACGAAATAGCGGGTTAGAATTTGCGAAACCAATCGAGATCGGCAACAATGTTTGGTTAGGTGGCGGCGTGATCATCACACCGGGAGTGACTTTAGGAGACAATGTTGTTGTTGGCGCAGGAGCAGTCGTTACCAAATCGTTTCCAGATAATGTGGTCATTGCTGGAAATCCGGCACGGATCATCAAACGAATCGATGAGCCAATGCCTGAGGAGTCATTAGAGGAGTTAAGACAATCGATTGATCAAATCGACCACCAACTTGTAGAACTACTTGAAAAGAGAATGTCTGCGGTCACAAAGATCGCCGATGTGAAACAAGCGACGAATCAAGCAGTTTACGATGAAAAAAGAGAACAACAAGTACTGGATAAAGTTGCCAGTTGGTTAAAAACACCAGAATACAGTGAGACGATCTTAGCTACTTATGCAGATATCATGAAGCACTCACGAAACTATCAAAATAAACGAATGGAGTAGAGCGATGATTGAAGGAGAAACTCGCCGAAAAGAAATCATTGAAACACTAGCCAATGCAGATAAGCCTGTCAGTGCCAGTAAGTTTGCCACACGCTTTGGTGTCAGTCGACAAATCATCGTAGGCGATATTGCGTTATTACGAGCGGCAGGAGAAGGAATCGTGGCAACGGCCAGAGGGTATCTTCTGGAAGATGAACAAGATCAAGCAGGACTTATCAGTAAAATTGCGGTACAACACCAACGGGAACAAACAGAAGAAGAGCTGCAATTGATCGTGGCCCACGGTGGAGAAATCTTAGATGTCATCGTTGAGCATCCGCTATATGGCGAACTGACAGGAATGCTTCATATCAAGACGGAAGAAGATATTCGTTCATTTATGAAACGTTATCGGAAAAGTCAGGCTTCGTTATTGTCTGAATTAACAGATGGAATCCATTTGCATACAATACGTTATTCAAATGAGCAAGTATTGCAACAAATCAAACAAGGATTAGCAGAAGCGGGCATCTTGTTCGAAGAGAATCAATAATTTATTTTATGAGATTGAGATTGAAGTGTTTTTACTTCTGCCTCAATCTCATTTTTTCTTTATTTATAAAATAATTGATTGATGCGATGGCAAAATGTTAACTATACTGAACAGAAAAGCTACAAATACTTTTATTGAAAGAAGGGAAAAAATGCTTCAAGGAACAAGTCAAAAAATAATTCTTTGCTTTGGAGTAGATGAAAGTAATTTAGAACAACAGCTGGATGATAGAGAACTAAGGAAAAAAACAAATCCGTATGATCCATTAGTCTATACGGAAGAGCTGGTCGACCATCTGATCCAACAACCTTTTGAGAATTTCACTCTTCAATCTAAAGAGTTGATTGACCAAATAAAAGAAGTAAGCAACTATCCACTATGGGAAGATATCCAAGCCATCATGATTGATGATCCAAGGTTTCAGTTACACAGGATCTACTCGGAACAGTATCTTGAGGAGTATCAACAATACAAGGAAACGGAACAATTTGCCAATCATCCACTGAAGAATACATTGATGTATAGTTTACGAATGCAATTATTAAAAAACACAGAATTATTAATGATTGAAGTTGCGAAAAAGCGAAGTGATCTTGTCATCTGGATGCCTCTAGATTCTTATTGTGGAAATTTTTCAGCGACGATCGAAGGGAAGCAAAACGGGTATACAGATTTTACGTTACGCAGTTTATATCATGAAAAAGATAAGCTCAAAGCTTCAATTGTCTTTTGGGAGAATGGACAAATCGTCCCAGCTCCTTGGGAAAGGGGAAGAAATGCTAGATTATGGAGACGTTGTGTAGAGAATGATTGGAGAAAATCATCGAATATTTCCACTTCTGAAAGGAATCTTCTAATCTACGGCTTACGAGTAGCACGTATCCACTTTAACTATGAAGATCAGGTTTTACTGAAGCACTTCAACTATAAGGAGATAAATGATTTTAATATCGATAAGTATAATGATATTTTAATGGAGAGTATTTTTGAACAGTTAAAACATTGTCCTACAGAAAAAAGTAGAGAAGAATTTTTTAGTAATTGGATTTATTACATACCTGAAAAAGACCGCTATTTACCATTGTGGGAAACCTATTATCGCGTTACAAAGACGATTGAAAAATTCCAATTAAAAAATATTTTTAAAAAAGTCATTTCAGAAGACTATACTCAATTTGATTGTCCAGAGATCAGGCAACACTTCATAAAAAAAGGTTGCAAAATAGGGCTAGAACTTACTTTGTTGACTGGAAATATAACGATTATCTTTCTGCGAGATGAACTTTGTGACTTAAGAGTAGTCAAAAAAGTCTCCAGTATTACTGGAAGTGAACTCCGATACATGTATCGAAACTGGGAGCGATTCAAGCAGCAAGTCGTCTTTATCGAAAACAAAAAATTTGTCCCTCCTCCATGGGAAGATGATCCTAAATTATGGGCGACATATAAGCCTAAGTCGAGAAGTGCAACTCAAAAAGAAGCGTGTACGCCTAAGGATAAAAAAGATTTTAAGCAAATAAAAGGATATGCCCAGACAACTATTCGCTCGCAAAGTAAACAAAGAATCAGTGTAAAGGAGCATTGTCGCTGACTTAAAATCAAATCATACATATGCGTAGATACAATTGAAACAAACAGATGAAAAATAACGACTAATTGGAGGTCTCCTATGTTAAATCAAACACAGAATGAATCGGCGAATGATTTAAAAAAAAGAATAGAAATGCTAGCTTTGACATTATCTCTAAAAAACGATGATCAAGACTTTGGTCGTAATGGAGGATATCCGTTACTCTTTTCAACGTATATCCAAATGTTGAAGAATGATCAAGATGAATTTTTTACTGAAAAAGAAAACAAAGAAAAAATTATCCGATCATTGGAACGAAGCAAATCATTTTATCAACACGAAAAGCCAGAGCAGCTGCAAGAAGTATTTGAAAAGCTGGGTAATAATGATCCAACTGATTTTATACTTATTCCAGCTAAATGTTACTTGGGAAATGAGGATGAAGCGGCCTATCATGCGATCGGCTTAGTCGTTTATAAAAAAAATAATGAGTTTATCGTGATGGGTGTGGACAAAGCCAATTTTTTTAATGATCATGACGTATATTATTTTAAGGTGCCTGCAACACAAATCAACGAACTAAGCCAGCTTTTTTTTATAGAGCGTAGCCAAGAATATCGACAAGCAGTTTCTGTATTGGAAGATCTTATGACTCTTTCAAATAGCGATATAACATCAATTCCAGGTATATCAATGAAAACACAATTGGTGGGTAATTGTACAGTAACAGAAATTGAAGCGACTTTACGGACAGTTCTGTTCAATTGTAGAAATGATATTTTTTCTCTTGGTGATAATCAAATAGTAAAACCGAAATGGCATCCGAAACGTCCAAAAACCACTTTAGAGATGCGTGAAAGATTTGCAACTGCTGTAAAGGGACCCAATCCGGAATGGAATCAACAGGTGGATCATGTTTTTGGCTATTATTTATGTCGAAAAACGCAAAATGGTGAATATCCTTTACCAGGTATCGATAGAAAGAAAACTTGGTGGTACCAAAGAATCCAATTTCTCTTTAAATATGATCCTTATATTGTAGAAATACAAAAAGGTAACATAAAACTTCCGCGTATGGATGAAGAGGAACTAAAACAAAATCTTAAAAAGAAAATTGATCCTTTAGGTAGTTTGCATGGCTATAAGCTAAAAGAGCTCGAACTTGATTTATTGAGAGAAACAGTGGTTTCTAATCAGAGAACCATCGACATTCTCAATTCACGACTACCGTTCATTAAAATACCAGTAGCAAAGGAAATCGAGCAACGTAGAATTTCTGCTTGGGAAGTTAAAAATCAAGAAATCAGAGAGGAAATACAACGAAGAAAAGAGGTGGGGAAAGAAGATTCAGCGTCATTGATTACTATTCAGTCTTTAGCTAAAAAGGAGAAGCTTCCCCCAATTTTTCCTGAGAACTCAAGTTTGCAAAAAGTGGTTATTTTTGGGGAAGCTCAAGAAAAAGTACGATTAGTAGAAAAGCTGGATAGTCTAACGAATCGTGAAGCTTATTTTCCCTACGATCCTAAGATTTATACAGATGAATTATATAGTCTCTTAAAAAGTGTCTTTTTTAGGGAAAGTTTCATACAGTCACCTACAGTTATTTCTGAACTAAAAAATAAAATAAGGTTGCACAGTTTTTGGAGACCGTTCAGCCAGATACTAAGTTCAGAGGTAGGATTACGTTTGAAAGATCTATACTCATCAAAATGGGGTGAAGAATGGCAAAGTTATGAGCGGACAAAAAGTTTTGGAAATCAAATGCTAGTGGAATATATAGATAACGGTATCCAACTATCATTGAGCAATCGTGCAGAATCCATTTTCATTGCAATCTCAAAAATATATGAGGATTTTGAAATTTGGGTGCCATTGGATTCCCGTATTAAACAAATCGATCAGACAATCAATGGGGAACGAAATGATGTATTCGATATCAGCTTACGGGAGTTATATCATCAACGAAACCGAATCAAAGCGGAGCTTGTTTTTTTTGAAAATGGCCAAAGAGTTGCTCCACCTTGGGAACAAGAGCCAGAACGATGGAAGTCATGCCAGAAAGATCACATCGACAAACTCAATAACATCAATCGTATTGAAAAAACAATACTTGTTTATGGGACGCCAGAAGCACGAGAGATACTTGGCAACAATCAATTGCTCATAAAAAATGTTCAAGACAGAACAAAAGTTGAATTGAATATAGATAGATATAGCGAATTAGTTGTAGATACAATTTTTGAAAGAGTTAAAGGGTCAAGGGATAAGGAAGAATTTAAGTATTTTTTGGAGAACTGGTCAAGATTTGTCGCAAATAAAAACGATTTTCCATTATTGGAAAAATACGATCAAGCGTCACAAGCACAGAAAAAACTTCAGTTGAAAACAATTTTCGATCCCAATAATCTTGAGGAATATCAAAGGTATACAAAAGCCGAGATACGAGAGAAATTTGCAACTAAAGGGCGGAAAATAGGACTCGAAATGGCGGCTGCCACGTCAGATATGCTCATTTATTTCCCATTAGACTCTGTAAATATGTTTGACGTTGTACATAAAAAAGAAAATAGCACAGGCAGTGACCTTCGCTATCTTTATCGAAATTGGGATCGCTTTAAAGAAAAAGTGTTATTCACTAGAGACAATCGAGTAGTAAAGATTCCGTGGGAAGCGCAGCTAGGATTTTGGAAGAAATATGAAGAAAACTCAAGAATCAAGAAGTCCTTGATGAATGTAGAGGAGCCGGTAAATTCGATAGCAATTCAATCTGTCAAGAAAGTGCCAAGTGACGACCTTGAGGAACCGAAGCGCGTAGTTACGAAACAAGATACGCTAGAGTCCCAAAGAATAAATGAAGTTTCACATGTGAAGAGTCAAACTGTTATAAGGAAGCAGAAGATAGCTGTAGAAGTACTGAAAAATCAACGTGAAGTGTCGAAAACAGTTCATCGAGCATTCACTGTCATAGATAAGGGCGAGCCGCAAAAAGCGAGGGTATTAGTAAAAGATGACCAGGTAGTAGTAACCTCAGTGAATTCGAATGAAAAATCAAATGACATCAATAGTACAAAAAATCCTTTAGCTGAGGAGAAAATCATCAAAAATAAGAAAGAGCACCTCCAACCATTCACGGAGAGACTTAAGTCATTTGAGAATTTAAGCGTTTCATTTGAAATAAATACACCTCAAACACTAGGGGGGAAGAAAATAAATCATCCCCCAAAAACAATCAGTGTACTACTTGAACATGCTACAAATCAATCAATTGAACGAAGACAAACGTATCAACTCAGGAGTACAGAACTAAATGATCACATAGTGAAAACCAGTGATGAAGTTAAAAAGAAGACCAGTTGTTTTAGTGATATTCTATCACGTATCAAGCGTCCGTTTAAAAAAAGAACAGATATGGCTACAAAAAATATAATCAGTGAAAAAACACATGAAAGAAAATTTAGAATGGCCACATTATTAAATTGTTTTCGACCAACTAAACATGGAAAGAAACCTGAATTTCAACAAGCAACAAAATATCCGCACAAGACAATGGTGGAACGTTGATTAACCGAAACTTTATCCTCGTTTAAGATGAAAAAAGCGAGGATAAAGTAATGCGATCAAACAAAAATTTGGAGGACGAGATGTCAGATAAAACGATGAATGAAAACAGCAATGATTTTAAAGAAAGAGTAGAGATGCTTGCAGAAGCTTTGTCATTGAAAGGAAGCGAAACTGATTTTAATATAGGGGATAATCGTTTGTTGTTCTCAACTTATATAAAAATGATCGAAAGTGATCAAGACGAATTTTTTATAGAAAAAGATCACAAACATAAAATCATCAATTCCTTAAAAAATACACTTTCCGTTTATGATTCTCAAGAAAGTGAAAGTATAAAAAATATGTTTGAAAAGCTGAAGAATAATGATCCGACAGATTTTGTGCTCGTTCCAGTATTTTTCTTTCCTGGGGACTATCGGAAAGAGCTCGCTCATGTTTGCGGGTTTACAGTATATAAAAAAGATGAACAGTTTATCGTTCTAAAGGTGGATAAGCAGCGCTTATTTGATGGATACACTGCTTCATATTTTGAAATTCCTGCAAACAATAGTAAGGAGTTAGGCGAATTATTCTTTCAGGAACGTGATAGCTGGCAGAAGGCGCCATATTACATATTCAATGAACTTGCGAAACTTTCAACTAGCAATAAAACGATCCCCATACCAGCTATAGAAATGAAAGAGCAAACGACGACTAATTGTGGAGTCAATGAAATCGAAGCTTCGTTAAAAACAATACTATTTAATTGCCGAACGGATATTTTTTCTTTAGATAAAGATACCCCAGTAACACCTACTTGGAAACCAAAGTATCGGGAAGCGATGACAGAAATGCGTCGCCGATTTCTCGATGCTTTGAAAGGAAAGAATATCGAACAAAATAAAAACTTGGATCATATTTTTCATTTTTATCTATACCGTAAAGGGAAACTGGTTGAAAAGCCTGGATTTGATGCTGCTTTGAGCAGTTCTAATTGGTATTGGAGAATACGCAATCTCTATTCTGAGGATCCATATATTCCGATAATGCTTGATAATAATGGAGGTATCCCGTCTACATATGATAAATTTTTGCTAGAGAAAAATAGTAAGATTATAGAACCACCAGGTGCATGGGGAGGACAAGGAATCCAAACGTTTGATCTATTTGATTTGGAAGGTTCCAAAGCATATTTGACTCGTAAAATACAAATATATAAAGAGCGACTACCTCACATAAACATTCCAATAGCAAAAGAAATGATAGAGCATGTTGCCACTAAACTTGAAGAAAAAAAACAAGAAATAGAAGTAGAACTACATAAACGTTCAGAAATCGAATTAATGAAGAAAAATGAGAAAGAAAAACAGACAGTAGGCACTGTTGAAAAAGCGAAAAAAGTGGATACAGAAAAAAATTCCGATACAGTAACAAAGGAGACAAAGAATGAAAGGACTGAAGAAAAAAGGTCTAGTCTCAAATCTGTAAGGGAACATGCAGTTATACATGCTCAAAGACTCACAACAATCAATAGGGAAAAAATGAAACAAACTAAACAGCCATCTGATCAAATGAAAAATAGGGTAACGGAAACCCAACAGAATATGTTGTGGGAGGATGCTAAAAATCGTACAACAATCAAGCCGAATAAAATGAAACAATCTGAACAAGTGAAAGTTAACGTAACGGAAAAGACAGAAAGTGTGTCGTGGGAAGAGTCTAAGAAGAAAAATATAGCTAGTTGTTTTGCTTTTTTACGTTCATTGAACCCCTTTGCTAAAAAAGCCGAATATTCATACTTGAAATTGGGGATTCCAGAGCAAGAAAGTGCCAAAAAAGTAAAATTTTCAACATTGTTCCAACGTTTTCAGACAAATAAAAAGAAACCAGATCCGACAAGTCATCGCATCTCTAGACAGCAGCCGATGAATATTTCTAGATAGTAACATCTCCACTAGTTTTGATTTGAGTCAAAGAGGGGATAAAAAGAGAAAGCTTACAAAAAATAGCAACAAGACATGCGAAGTATAAAATCAGGAATGATCCCAACAGAAGAAATAAACTAAGAGACGTCGATCGACGAGGGAAAGGTAGAACTATCATTGGACCAGTCGGTAAACAAACAGTTACCGTTAGTTTGAATATTCCAATGTATCAATCAAAAAATAAGTAGAAACGAGTTGCCAAAATAGGTGATGACAGAAAAATAAACAGAGAAAAGCAGGTAGAACTGCCAATCTCTGTTTATTTTTGATAGTATCCTTTACTACTCGATCACCAATACGCCTTCTTTTAAAGAGAATGGATTTTGAGCGTTGATATGGTCGTAGAACATCACACCATTGATATGGTCGATTTCATGTTGAACCACGATTGATTCATAATTCTTTAAACGAATTTTTTGTTTTTCCCCATTCTTGTCATAATACGAAAGCGTGATTTTTGCGTGGCGTACCACATAACCAGGTACTTCACGATCGACTGACAAGCAGCCTTCCCCTTCGCCTAAGCAAGCATTCTGGACAGAATGACTCAAAATTTTTGGATTATACATGACTGTACTCAAAGTTGGTTCAGTGATTTCTGGATCTGGATTTGGTACGTGGACGGCAATGATCCGTTTTGAAATATCAAGCTGAGGCGCAGCTAGGCCAACCCCGCCACGTAAATTCAATTCTTCTGCTTTGATTGGATCTTGACTATTTTTAAGAAACTCCAACATTTCTTCTCCTAATAAGAGATCTTCCTCGCTAAGTGGAAGAGCGGCTTCTTGTGCGACTTCACGTAATGTTGGATTGCCTTCTCGAATGATATCATCCATTGTGATCATGGAATATGTACCCCTTTCTTGTTAAACACTCTCTTTTCGGTTAATAGTTTACCATAAATTAAAAAAAGTAGTAGTCTGATTGTTCGCTTAGATAGATTTTCTTAAGGATTCTGCACTTGATTTATTAGGAAGTTTCAGGTAAAGTATAGCTGTATGTTTAAAGCATATGTCCTGTTACTTGGTTAAGCGAATCACCAACGTTTTACTCAGTCACAGGGGAATAATTAAACGAGGTGAAAGAAATGGCAATTTCAAAAGAACGCAAAAACGAAATCATCAAAGATTACGCACGTCATGAAGGAGATACTGGTTCTCCAGAAGTACAAATCGCTGTATTAACTGAAGAAATCAACCACTTGAACGAACATGCACGTGTTCACAAAAAAGATCATCATTCATACCGTGGTTTGATGAAAAAAGTTGGTCATCGTCGTAACTTGTTAGCTTACTTACGTAAAACTGACGTTCAACGTTACCGTGAATTGATCCAACGTCTAGGCTTACGCCGTTAATTTTTAACAGAAAGTGGGGTTCACGTGAATCTCACTTTTTTTACTTTAAACTATCAAACATTTCTGTGAATCAGCTCGATGGACTCCTACTAACCAAATGAAAGGTGCAAAAGCTCACTTTCGCGGTTTTCATTTGTTTAGTAGCGTCTGGCTTTCACGAGAAGGAAAAGGAGTATTTATGTCAGAAAAACAAGTTTTCAAAACGACATGGGGCGGACGTCCCTTAGAGATCGAAGTTGGTCAATTGGCCAAACAAGCAAATGGAGCAGTATTAGTACGTTATGGTGATACCGTTGTATTAAGTGCGGCAGTTGCCTCAAAAGAAGCGAAAGATACAGATTTCTTCCCATTAACAATCAACTACGAAGAAAAAATGTATGCAGCCGGTAAGATCCCAGGTGGATTTATCAAACGTGAAGGTCGTCCAAGTACGGAAGCGACATTGACAGCTCGTTTGATCGACCGTCCGATTCGTCCAATGTTTGCGGAAGGTTTCCGTAATGAAGTACAAGTCACAAATATCGTGATGAGTGTAGAAACAGATTGTTCACCAGCAATGGCAGCGATGTTAGGCTCTTCACTTGCTTTATCCATTTCAGATATCCCATTTGATGGACCGATCGCAGGTGTTGAAGTGGGTCGTGTCAATGGTGAATATGTCTTGAATCCAACAGTTGAACAGGCAGAAGCAACTGATATCGAGTTGAGCGTAGCTGGTACAAAGCAAGCAATCAACATGGTAGAAAGTGGCGCGAAAGAAGTATCTGAAGAAGATATGTTAGGCGCATTACTATTCGGATTCGAAGCAATCAAAGAACTAGTCGCATTCCAAGAAGAAATCGTCCAAGCAATCGGTAAAGAAAAAATGGAAGTTTCTTTATTACAAGTTGATGCAGAGTTGAAAAAAGAAATTTTTGATGCTTCTTACAGCACAATGAAAGAAGCAGTCATGACGGAAGAAAAATTAGCTCGTGAAGACAATATCGATCAAGTGAAACATGATATTCGTGAAGCTTATGCAGAGAAATTTGCTGGTCATGAAGACGAAGCGCAATTAACAAAAGAAGTCAAACAAATTACAGAAGATCTTGAAAAAGATGTTGTTCGTGAATTGATCACGATCGATAAAATCCGTCCTGATGGTCGTAAATTAGACGAAATCCGTCCGTTAGCTTCAGAAGTTGGCTTATTGCCACGTGTTCACGGTTCAGGATTATTTACTCGCGGACAAACACAAGCACTTTCAGCTTGTACATTAGCGCCTTTAGGAGAACATCAAATCATTGATGGACTAGGTGTGGAAGTCAGCAAACGATTCATCCACCACTATAACTTCCCTCAATTTTCTGTTGGTTCAACTGGTCGCGCTGGATCTCCAGGACGTCGTGAAATCGGTCATGGTGCATTAGGCGAGCGTGCCTTAGCACAAGTGATCCCTTCAGATGAGGAGTTTCCTTACACGATCCGTCTAGTGGCAGAAGTACTTGAATCAAATGGTTCATCTTCTCAAGCAAGTATCTGTGCAGGTACATTAGCCTTGATGGATGCAGGTGTACCGATCAAAGCACCTGTTGCTGGGATTGCTATGGGATTGGTTTCTGATGGTGAAAACTATACGATCTTAACAGATATCCAAGGACTAGAAGACCATTTAGGCGACATGGACTTCAAAGTTGCCGGAACGAAAGATGGAATCACAGCATTACAAATGGATATCAAGATCCAAGGAATCACGGAACAAATCTTGACAGAAGCATTAGCGCAAGCAAAACAAGCGCGTATGGAAATCTTAGAAGAATTGACTTCAACGATTGCTGCACCACGTGAAGAGCTTAGCCAATATGCACCGAAAATCGAAATGATCCAAATCGATCCTGCAAAAATCAAAGATGTCATTGGTAAAGGTGGCGACACGATCAATGGAATCATTGATGAAACTGGCGTGAAGATCGATATCGATCAAGACGGTAAAGTAAGTATTGCTTCTTCTGACAAAGAAATGATCCAAAAAGCAATCAAGATCATCGAAGACTTGACGAAAGAAGTCAAAGTTGGCGAAGTTTACTTGGGTAAAGTTGTTCGTATCGAAAAATTCGGTGCGTTTGTCAACTTGATCAAAGGCAAAGACGGTTTAGTCCATATCTCTCAATTAGCTAACGAACGCGTGAACAACGTAGAAGACGTAGTGAAGCTAGGCGATGAAGTACTTGTAAAAGTGACAGAGATCGACAAACAAGGCCGTGTGAACCTTTCAAGAAAAGAAATGTTGAACGAAGAAGAAAAGAAGTAATCCCAACAGGTTAAGATAAAAGTTTTTTAATAAGCGTACTGCTACGAAAATAGTATTTTGTATTTTCAAAAGTAGTGCGCTTATTTTTTATAATTGATACAGGAGTAACAAGGGTCTATTTATATTTTCTTGAAAAACACTGAGTTATTTAAAGTGGAAAAGGAGGAATGAAAATGATCCATTTTTTATTTTCATTGATTGTCGGTGGAGTATTGGGATTCATCGCTGGCGCTGTTCTTAATGAAGATGTGCCAGGTGGTGTTTCTGGGAATGTCATCATTGGTTTCTTAGGGAGTTGGTTAGGAGAATTTGTCCTTGGCGAACTAGGACCAGCTATCAGTGGTTTTTATCTTATTCCTTCATTGATTGGAGCACTCGTTTGTTTAGGTCTCTACTCTTTCATGGCTGATTATTTAAGGCGACATCGTTGACTGGGTTATTTTTATCGAATTTATTGACACCAAGGTTGATTCCTTGGATAATGAGGTGGAATTTAGGATACACACGATGGAAGAAATGAGGGGGAAAAGTGACAACAAAGCACAACACCAAAAAAATCTCGATGGCCGGATTATTAGTCGCCATGGGGGTTGTTTATGGAGATATCGGTACAAGCCCACTTTATGTAATGAAAGCAATCGTCGAGGATAATGGCGGCTTGCGAGGGATCAATCCGGATTTTGTCATCGGAGCAGTCTCATTGATTTTTTGGACATTGACATTATTAACGACAATCAAATATGTCGTAATCGCGTTAAATGCAGATAATCATGGAGAAGGTGGTATCTTCTCTTTATATACCTTGGTCAGAAAAGGTGGGAAATATCTAATCATACCGGCGATGATCGGTGGTGCAGCACTGTTAGCAGATGGAGTATTGACACCAGCTGTAACGGTTACGACTGCGATCGAAGGTTTGCGAGGGATCCCAGTGTTCTTTGATCGATTCGGGAATGACCAGAACATTATTGTCATCATTACTTTAGCGATTATTTTTGTTTTGTTCATGGTCCAACGTTTTGGTACAGAAGTGGTGGGTAAGGCATTTGGACCTATTATGTTTTTATGGTTCACATTTTTAGGCGCGATGGGCTTATTCAATTTCAGCCAAGACTGGACAGTGATCCGTGCCTTGAATCCTTATTATGCGATCCAGTTGCTATTTAGCCCTGACAACAAGCTAGGTTTATTCATCTTAGGGAATATCTTTTTGGCAACTACTGGGGCAGAAGCGCTTTATTCTGACTTAGGACATGTCGGAAAACGAAATATTCATTTGAGTTGGCCGTATATCAAAGTCTGCTTAGTATTGAATTATTTTGGACAAGCAGCATGGCTGATCAATGTATATCAAAATCCTGAAACACAAGCAATCGAGAATTTAAATCCATTTTTCCAAATGATGCCAGCAAGTTTTACAGTGATAGGCGTCGGCTTTGCAACGGTTGCCGCAGTCATTGCTTCGCAAGCTTTGATTACAGGTTCATTTACGTTAGTATCTGAAGCAATCAAACTAAAATTATTACCTCGATTGAAAATCATGTATCCTGGAAGCAGTATTGGACAAATGTATATTCCCGCAGTGAATTTGATTTTATGGATTGCTTGTTCACTCGTTGTCGTCACTTTTAGAACCTCGCATCATATGGAAGCTGCTTATGGACTGTCCATTACCGTGACGATGTTGATGACGACTGCATTGCTTTATTTCTACCTGCTTCAAAGTGGGTATTCAAAATGGTTGGCGCATACGATCACCTTTTTCTTTGGTGTGATCGAAGTTGTCTTCTTTATTTCCAGCGTCGTGAAATTTTTCCACGGTGGTTTTGTGGCTGTTTTGATCGCTTTAGTTATTCTGGCAGTGATGTTTATTTGGGAACAAGGGAATATCATTCGTGAATCGGTCGCAGAAGAAGTGGAATTAAAAGAGTACATTCCACAGCTTAGAGAATTGAAAGACGATAAGACGTTACCAATGTATCAAACAAACGTGGTCTTCTTAGTGCCGGATATGGCAGATGGGAAGGTCGGTCGTCAGTTTGTGTATTCCATTTTAGACAAACGGCCAAAGCGGGCGAAGGCTTATTGGTTTGTACATGTAGAAGTAACTGATGAACCCTATACGAAAGAGTATCAAGTGGATATGATGGGAACTGACTTTGTTGTTCAAGTGAATCTGTTCTTAGGCTTCCGTGTTCAACAAGAAATCAATGTCTACGTTCGCCAAATCATCCACGATTTAATGAAACAAGGACGTTTACCAAAACAACCACAGACGTATTCATTGACTCCAGGAAGAGAAGTTGGCGATTTCCAATTCATCTTGATCGACGAAGTGGTTTCAAATGTAACGACTCTTGGAAAATGGGAACGCCAAATCATGCAAGCCAAACTTGCCATCAAGAAAATCGCTACGACACCAGAAACTTGGTTTGGTTTAGAGTACAGTGAAGTCAAACATGAAACAGTACCATTGCTGATTGGTGGGACTAGAAAAACATGGTTGAAAGAACGAAAAAATAAATAGATAAAGAGTTAGATTGTACTCTACTTATACTAGTACTGAGAAGAGGAGTTGCGACAATAACTCCTCTTTGACAGCGCTGTTTAAAAGAACAGTGGTATAAATCTAAATATCTCTAAAAAGAAGTAGCCAGTCCCTGTTAAAGTGACGGCTATTTCTTTTTGTCGTCTCTAAGCAATGCTACCACCAACGTGATCAGGGCAATGGTAAACATACCAAAGCTGAGCATCAATTTAGACTGAATGCCCAACTGACAGAGGATCTTCCCTAGAACTTCATCTAGTAAGCATGTCGATAGTATGCTATACTAAACGTGAAAAGAGGAGTTGCGCTAACAACTCCCCTTTGACAGCGCTGTTTAAAGAACAGTGGTATAAATCTAAATATCTCTAAAAAGAAATAGCTAGTCCCCTGCTAAAGTGACGGCTATTTCTTTTTGTCGTTAAGCAATGCTACAACCAACGTGATCAGAGCGATGGTAAACATACCAAAGCTGAGCATCAATTGGACTGTATCGAGTGCCGACAAAAGGCGTCTCCTTTCGTAAGATTTAGAAAGTATGTGCATACGCACCACCTCGCTTTCGAAGGATAGCCACCGTCATTAAACTGTACTGTCACGTAATAGCATAGCACATGCGCACATTTTAAACCTTAATTTATAAATTTTCTTGTTATTGAATAGCTATTGAATGCTAATGACACAAGTGAATAAATCCTCCCATTATTTAGAGTGATCTAGTGGAAGAAGCAGAAATCAAAAGCCTCCTAGTTATACTCTTTTTACGAAAAGTTGTACAATTGAAATGGAAAAGTGAGGCGAAATCAATGGTACTAAATTTTGTAATATTATTTTTGATGATAGCAATCACTGCTTTTTTTGTTGCGAGTGAATTTGCTTTAGTAAAAATCAGACGTTCCCGCTTGGAGCAATTAGAAAAAGACGGTGTGAAGAACGCCAAACTAGCGTTACATGTGACCCATCATTTAGATGACTATTTATCTGCAAGTCAGTTAGGCATTACTTTGACTGGTTTGATCATTGGGTGGGTTGGTGAAGGTTCTGTGGCAGCGTTGTTAGAACCTTGGATCGGTCAACTTCCGATTGGTAGGGGAATCAGTGCAACGATCTCTGTTGCATTAGGTTTTATTCTTGTCACGTATGTCGACGTTGTCGTTGGTGAACTTTTGCCGAAAAGTTATAGTATCGTCAATACCGAACAAGTTGTTTTGTTTGTGGTGAGACCTTTACATTATTTTTATCTTGCGATGTTTCCTTTCATCTGGGTATTGAATCATTCGGCAGCAGGTTTAGGTAAACTGCTAGGAGTGAAGTTAGTATCGGAAGGAGAAGAAACACTTTCCCAAGAAGAACTAACGTTAGTTGCGCTCAATTCTTACGAGCAAGGTGAATTGACAAAAGATGAATACCAGTACTTAGAAAATGTCTTTGAGTTTGATGATACGTTGGCAAAAGACATCCAAGTGGATCGTACCTCTATGCAGGTTTTTGAGGTTTCGGATACAGTGGAACAAGCAATCAAAGAATCGATTGAACGAGGACACACGCGATACCCTGTCATCTTAGGCTCTAAAGATAATGTGTTAGGATACGTCACTTTGCCCGCTTTGATCAAACAATCGTTAGAAGATGACCAGATCACAGTCGAGTCATTGATTGAAGAGCCAATCGTGACAGCAGAAACGATCCCAATCAAAAAATTACTGACGATTATGCGAAGAAGAGGAAAGCATATAGCAATCTTAAAGGATGAATATGGCGGAACAAGTGGACTTGTCACGATCGAAGATATTTTAGAAGAAATCGTCGGTGAAATTCGAGACGAAACAGACGTTGATCAAGCGTTGATTGCAAAACAAGAAGATGGTAGTTATATTGTTTCAGGAAAATTGACCCTCGATGATTTTGAGCGCTATTTCAACGAGGATGTCCCGGAATTTGAAGAGACAAATTTTATTACTCTTGCGGGTTTTATGTCTAGCTATCAAAAAGAGATCGAGCCAGGTACAGTGATCACGATCGGACAATTCCAATTCACTGTTTTGGAGTATAATCATGCACATATTGACTATTTCAGTTTGGTGATTTTACCAACGAATCCATAGAAAAAAAGTGTTCTTCCTGATTATAGGAGGAACACTTTTTTGGATTTAATAGCTGATTTCAGCATTTTCAATTGGAAATTGTTGTTGTTCAGCATCTAATTGTTTCAAATGTTTAACCGCACGTACATAAGAGTAAAGCAAGACGGCAACAGAACCAGCCCAAGCAAGTGGTGAAGCAAGAGCAGCTCCTGGGTAGCCCCAAAGTCCAGTAAGAATGATTGCAGCGAACGAACGCATGATCAATTCCATCATACCAGCAATCGTTGGAACTTTGCTTTGTCCAAGACCTTGCAACGTGTAACGCAAGATAAACAAGATTGCTAAGATCCAGTAAAGCGAGCCATTGATATTAAAATAGGTTTGTGCCAAATCAAACACGACGGTTTCAGTTGGGCTAACAAACAAGCTCACTAATGGACGACCAAGGAAAATGACGATTGCACCAGCTAAGAAACTAAAGCCAATGCTCATGACTAATGTTTGACGGACACCTTTTAAGATACGACCATATTGTTTTGCGCCATAGTTTTGCGCAGCAAAAGTCGCCATCGCAATACCGAAGGACATCATTGGTTGAACCGCAAATTGATCGATACGACCAGCAGCAGCTTGAGCAGCAACGACATCTGTACCTAGGCTATTCAGTGCAGATTGTAATACGATTGCACCGATTGCGATGATCGATGATTGAAAAGCCATTGGTAATGCCACATTCAAATGTGTACGGATCTCTTGCATATCAAACGAAAAATCTTTTTTACGTAATTGAAGCATCGGGATTTTTTTCTTGATGTAGACGACACATAATAAACTAGAAGCGACTTGTGCAATTACTGTTGCGATCGCAGCACCTTCTACACCCATACCGAAGTTGATGATAAAGACCAAATCCAAAACAACGTTGATGATCACTGCAACGATCAAAAAGAGTAAAGGTGTTCGGCTGTCACCAAGTGCGCGAATAACATTTGATAACAAATTGAAGCTGACGGCAGCGAAGATTCCCCATAGGATGATCACGATGAATGTTTGTGCTTCATCAATGATATCAGCGGGTGTTTGCATCAACTGGAGCATCGGACGAATAAATACTAAGCTAAGGACAGTTAAAATCACAGTAACGACTACACTAATCATGACACTTGCAGCAAAACTCTTTTTCAAACCACGAAAGTCCTTCGCACCATATCTTTGTGCGGTAATAATAGCTAAACCAGCTGTTAATCCTTGGGCAAAACCAATGATCAAGAAAGTTAATCCACCAGTAGCTCCTACAGCCGCAAGTGAGTTTTTCCCTAAGGTTTGTCCAACAATGATCATGTCAACCATGTTGTAGAATTGCTGGAACACATTGCCTATCAATAAAGGGACAGTAAATAGCAAAATTAGTTTGGCTGGGCTTCCTTTTGTTAAATCGCGCATCTTGTAAACTCCTTATTTCTTTTAAAATTTAGTTAGTAGTATATAGTGTTTATCCTGGGAATACCAATTAGAATATAATGATAAACGAATAGCTAAAATGCTTTATGTTTTCTGAAAATTTTCAGAATAGGTCATCATAAAACAAGCCAAGAAGTGAGTCCGAGATCAAAATCAAAGAGTCAACTACTTGGCTATCGTACAAAACAAAGGGCTTGTTTTAGTATTGTTTAATTTCACTTGGGAGAAGAATCGTTTCTCTTGTCCCATCATCATAAGCAAATACTTGCGCAGGGTATTGAGGAGAATAAGGGAACGGTAGATCAATCCCCATCTCTACGGTACTGCCCGCTTGAGAAAAATGCAAGGTTACTTTTCCATGATTGTTCATTAAATCAAAAGCTAAAATATTATCTAACGGAATAACACCCTTAAGGTCTAAATCAATAATAAACCAGATACTATCGATCAGTTCATCTGGCAAACTTGATACCACACCTAACGATGCGTATCGATTACGGCTACTATCAAAACTTTCAAACATCGGCTTAGCCTCCTTTGTCTAAAAAACGAAATTACGAGAAGATTTTTTATTAGGATAAACGAGTCATACTTCTTGTAACGTTGGTTCATTCTAATAAACATTTTCATAAAATGCAACAATATTTGCATACTTTTTTTAAAAGTATAAGAAATTTTTAAGAGGGGATTGAAAAAGCTTGTTATATAAGGGTTTTTCACTATATATAATATACAAATAAGGGATGATAAATAGGAATATACCATTCCTGTGAGACGCTTTTTGAAGTGAAATAAAAAACGAAGCTATGACGTTTGCCACAGCTTCGTTTATTAAAAGGCGTTTATTCTTCTGTTGAACCGATGACTTCTGGTTCTACTGCTTCGCCAGTTGTTTCTTCTTCTTCCGTTGGTGCAACAACTGCGGCGATTTGTTCTTCTCCGTCAGTAATGATCGTGTAGGCATCATCTTTCGGTAGATCCGCTACAGTGATCGAGTCACCTAATGCTAAATCAGTGATATCTACTTCAATGTTTTCTGGTAATTGATCTGGCGTAGCAGAAACAATCACAGTATATAGGTTTTGAGCCAATACACCACCAGATTTCACACCAGCAGATTCGCCGACAAGGACAACTTCTGTTTCAACTTCTGTTTCTTCTTTCATGTTCACAGATAGGAACTCCACGTGTTCTATTTGGTTGGTAAATGTGTTTGATTGGATCTTGTGAACAAGTGTGTTGACTTTCTTTCCATCAACATCCATTGTGATCACAGTATTTGCGGCATTCTCACGCAATACTTTACTAAACGTAGCACTATCAAATGAGATTGGTGTGCTTTCCACGTTGTAACCATAAACGATTGCAGGTACTTTTCCTTTGTGACGCAATTTGTTTCTCAATGAACGGGGACGTACTTCTCTTTTACTTACTTCTAATGATACTGACATAACCAAATTCCTCCTTAAAATGTGACTGTCTGCTTTGGTGTCAGACAGATTTTATTTAAGTGAATGTCACATGGTCTCTTGCACATTATCAGGTAGCGCGAAAAAACGCAAAAAGACAGATGCGCGCATCTGCCTTTAAAAAGTCAGGATTCAACTTTTCTCCACCAGGTCATTACGCTGTGTATGAGAAATCCAATTCACTTTACTCTTTAACCGTAACGCGAATCTTTGAGTAAGTCAAGGGAACTACTCAACGTTCCTATTTTGCATGCTGTCCGATTCGGGTTATAATGCTTAGTAGCTAGGAAAGGAAACAACTATGCGGTTAGATAAATTAATAGAAAAAGAATTAGAAACATCACGCAAAGAGATGAAACGACTCTTTGCAATGAAACTCGTTCGTATCGATGGCGAAATAGAGCAGAAACAGAATCGAAACGTCGATAGCTTACTTCATCGCATCGAAGTAGATGGTATAAGGTTGCACACAAATGAAGTATATTTTATGCTGAATAAACCTAAACGAGCTGTAACAGCAGTGACAGACATTCACAAAACGACCGTTATCGATTTGTTAGCTTCAGCCGATCGCACACAACCTTTGTACCCAGTTGGGCGATTAGATCGCGATACAACAGGTTTATCGTTGATCACTTCCAATGGCCAATTAGGTTATGAAATGTTGTTGCCTGATAAAAAAGTACAGAAAACATATGTAGCAGTTGTCAATGAACAAGTGACAGAAGCTGATCAAATTGCTTTTAAAAAAGGAATTGTTTTTGATGGTGGTTATCAATGCTTACCTGCACATTTAGAGATCCTTGACGCGCAACATAAAAAAAGTATTGTACGACTGACGATCCAAGAGGGAAAATTCCATCAAGTGAAAAAGATGTTTTTAGCTTGTGGAAAAAAAGTCACTGCATTGCAACGAATCAGCATGGGCCCCTTACAACTAGATCCACATTTAGCTGAAGGATCTTATCGCTCATTGACGTTAGACGAACTAAAAAAATTAAAAAAATATTTTAAATAGTAATAATCGTGAATTGATCGTTCATTCAATGAATTTGTTTTACACTCCTATTAGGAGTAAAATAGGAGTGAGAGGTGATGTTCTATGTCTGAAATCAAAGAAAAAGATAAAACCAACGAAAAAAAGAAAGTCCAAGTGAATATCAATAAGAATCTAGCTACTGACGTCGAAAGCATTTTAGATTCATTAGGAGTAAATCCATCAATCTTAATCACTGCTTTATATAAAAGGGTAGCAGCCAGAGGAGAAATTCCATTTGATTTATCTTTAACAAGTAAAGAGAAAGCTGAACTGCAGTTAATGAGAGTTGCGGAAGAGTCTGTTGAAACTAATCCGCCAGAAAATAGCGGTGACCACGAAGATCTAGTGTCATGGATGAGAGATCTAGATGAATAGTCATGACGTGTTCTTGATCTATATTCCTTTTAACGATGGCAGTGGAGGGAAAACTCGTCCTGCTATTGCTATCCGTCTTCGAAGCAGAGATTCATTCTTGATTCTTCCTATTACAAGTAAATATGAGAATAAATCAAAGGCGATCAAAAAGCGATATTATGAAATAAAAGACTTAGATTCTGCAGGATTAAACAAGAAATCTTGGGTAGATACAGGAAACCGATTTGAATTGAAGAGTAATTTCAATCCCTACAGAGTCATTGGACATTTCTCAGAAGAAGATGTTATTGGACTTTCTAAAATGATTTAGAGTCATTTAATAAGCAAGTGTACAGTCGGCGGTTCTAAGGCACTTGTTTATTTCTTTTATAGATAAACAATCAACAACCTACGAAAATGCAAATAAACTAAACATTAAAATAGAAGAAATAGGAGAATCAGATGAAATATCATACATTATTATTTGACGTAGATGATACGTTATTAGATTTTCAACAAACGGAAGCAGAAGCGTTGCATCAACTGTTTGCTGAACAAGGCATTGAACTGACACCGGAGATCAGAACGAGTTATAAAGCATTGAATCACCATTTATGGCGTGAATTCGAAAAGGGGCAGATGACAAGAGATGAAGTAACTGGAAATCGCTTTGGACTATTGTTCCAACAGTTTGGCAAAACGGTCGATAGCCAAGCAATGGATCAGCGTTATCGTCATTATTTGAATCTCGGCCATCACTGGATTCCTGGTAGCCATGAGTTACTGGAAGCAGTGTCAAATGAAGCGGAGCTTTATATTGTGACGAATGGAGTTTCTCAAACGCAACATCGACGATTGACTGATGCGCGAATGATCCATTACTTCAAAGAAATTTTTGTTTCAGAAGCGATTGGTGCACAAAAACCAATGAAGGCCTTCTTCGATCACGTATTTACAAATATTCCTAAACTGGACAAAGAGCGAACGGTCATTATCGGTGATTCACTGACTTCGGATATCAAAGGTGGAAATGAAGCAGGAATCGATACGATTTGGTTCAATAAAAATCGATTACCTGAAATGCCGGAGATCCAGCCGACACATCGTATCGATTCTTTAGAAGAACTTTATCCACTATTGGAAATCCCACTTCATTAATTTTCAGAAAAATAGTGCATTTTCCTTTTTTTTCGCTATAATAGATTAGAATGAAAAAACGGATATGAAAGAGGTTTTAGTCAATGACAAAAAGCAAGCCAATTATCATTGGTGTGACGGGCGGATCGGGAAGCGGAAAGACAAGCGTCAGCCGAGGGATTTTTAGTCACTTTCCAGACCACTCCATCATGATGCTTGAACAAGATTCTTATTATAAAGATCAAAGTCATTTAAGCTTTGAAGAACGGTTGAATACAAACTACGATCATCCTTTTGCCTTTGATAATGAACTGCTGATCCAGCACGTTGAAAAACTACTGAACTATGAAGCCATTGAAAAACCAGTCTATGATTATGTTGCCCATACAAGAAGTCAAGCAACGATCATTCAAGAACCAAAAGAAGTCATTATTTTGGAAGGTATCTTGATTTTAGAAGACGAACGTTTACGTGATTTGATGGATATCAAGATCTATGTAGATACAGACGATGACATTCGGATCATTCGCCGGATCAAACGTGACATGGAAGAGCGTGGACGTACGTTAGATTCTGTGATCGAGCAATATTTAACAGTCGTTAAGCCGATGTATCATCAATTTATTGAACCAACAAAACGCTATGCTGATATCATCGTGCCAGAAGGTGGCGAAAATCACGTGGCCATCGATTTGATCACGACGAAAGTTGCTAGTTTTTTGAATCACCAGTAAAACGAGCAGTTGAGAGGGCTGTAGCATGAGTGACTGTCTACTAAAACCGAATCAACAGGGTTTCATAAGTAACTACTGAGGGAATAAGCTGTAGAATCTGAGGATATGAGGGATATTTTCGGATTTTATAGCTTATTTCTCGCAGCTAGGCACAGTTACCTCTGCCCGCTAACTGTTCTTTTTATGAAATAAGGAAAAAATGAAAAGTGTAGGAGAAACATATGACTGAGAAAAAAACATGGGTACATAGAGCCATCCAATTCGCACCACTCCTTGGTTTAAGTATATTTTTCATATTGATCATTTATGGGTATCGCCATGGCATCTTCCAATCGGCAGATTCGTTACAACAATTCATGCAACAGTTTGGGAGACATGCGGTCATCTTATTTATCGTCATCCAGATCATTCAAGTCGTTATCCCGATTCTACCGGGAGGGATTTCTTCCGTGGCTGGAATGTTGATGTTTGGCAATGCTTTTGGGTTGCTGTATAGTTGTATTGGCTTGATCATCGGTGAAGCAATTGGTTTTTTGTTCGTGCGTTATTATGGGACGAGTTTTGTCCGTTTCATCTTATCGCCAAAAAAATTCCAGAAATTTGAGCAGTTAGTCGCTGATAAAACGCAAAATATCAAAAAAGTATTGGTCGTCACCTTACTTTTACCTTTCGCGCCAGATGATTTGATTTGTCTTGTCGCAGGGTTGACGAAGCTCTCATTTAAAGAATACATGCAAATCATTATTCTTTTAAAACCTTGGTCTGTCGCTGCTTACAGTATGATCATGTTGTTTTTGTTCCAACAGGCACAAGGGCATTTTTAGTTCATTGATTGGGGGGATAACATGTTGGAGAAAGTCGCAGTGACTGAGAAAGAACTAGATGAACTCGTCGCAGTCATCCATGAAGTATGGCCCGAAGCGTTCACGCCGATCATCGGTCAAAGACAAGTCGCTTATATGTTGGAGACTTATCAATCGAAAGAACAGATCGAAAAGGAATGTGCTGCAGGGGTCAGCTACTTCTTATTGAAATTAGCTGGACGAACCGTTGGCTACACTGCGTATGAAAAGATAGCTTCTTCAATCTATTTGAGTAAGCTCTACATTCTACAAGACGTACGTGGAAAAGGCTTGACATCTGAAGTCTTTCGTTGGTACGAACAACTAGCTAGAGAAACAGAGGCACAAGAGATTTTTTTACGTGTCAATCAAGACAATCGACAAGCAATTGCGGTCTATCAACATCAAGGGTTTGTCATTGAAGAAGAATTGATCTCAGACATCGGTGAAGGATTTCAAATGGTCGATTATAAAATGAAAAAAAGGCTCGCATAAACTGATTGAGTGTGTTAAAGTATACGTTATGCGACGGGTCGAGAAGATCTCTGAATGATAGAGGTCTAATTGATTTTGGCGGCACATGATCTGCGGATCACCTACCGGATGTAGGCGTGCTGGACAAGACTTTTGTGGAGAAGGGCTTGTCTGTCTGATTCTTCAGGCACCAGTGAGGTCTGGGCAGAAATGCTCAACCTCAAAGAAAAAGCAGGGATTCCCCAAGTTTGCTAGTCAAATTTTGAGGAGTTCCTGCTTTTTTGATTTGGAGAGAGAATGGGGAGATGTGGGGTTCTGGCTGCCTTGCTCCTATGGTATAATCAAATTTGTACCCATAGACCTAAGAGAGTGTCTATAGAGATGATGTGTTGACATGGAAAATACCCCATGTTTGATGCGTAAGGAGTTTTTATATGATTGATAAAATCAAGCGATTTGTGCGGAATTTTACACAAACGACGCCTTTTATTTTGAGTAATACGGTCATCTTAGTACCGTATCTTTTATTTTTAAGCTTGAGTGACGGGAATCAATGGTTGTCGATTTTACCGTTTACTTTATTTTATACATTTCGGATGACAGGATTGTTTTTAGTGAGCAGCATCCGCTTTGGTCTAGATAGTTATACCTTGTTGATGATTTCATTGTTGACAGGTGGGGCAGGTTCGTTGATCGGGATTTTTGGTGTCCTCTATTTTCCACTGTATTATTTATCGAGTGTGCTTTTAGGGCTTAGTGCGGCATGGTTGGTACCAACAAATATGACGGTGAATTACCATGAAAAACAACAGGGATTCACGAACATGTCAGCAAACAAATTCCCTTTTGCGATCCTTTTATTGCTTGTTTTGTTTCGATCGATCGAGCTACCTGGCTCGACACAAGTCGTGATGACATTAGCGCTTTATACATTGTTTTATATTATGGCGTATCATACGGTCAGTCATTATCCACGCTATGAATTAGATTTTAAAGAGCTAAAGTCAAATGTGGTAGTTACAAAGGAACTTCTTTTATTTATTGGCTTTTTTGTTTTGTTGTTTCTTTTGAGAAATGCTCGTTTGTTGATCGATCCTGCACTATTTGATGTGGCAATCTATGGGTTTATGCTCCTGTTTCTCTTTGCGGCGTTCTATCTAGGGAGAGCAAGGAAGCGGTGGAAACTACCTACTTGGTTGAATAGCTTTACTTTTTTGAATGGTATGTTAGGTAATTTTCTCTTTTTATTTGGCACACTTTATATCGGTCGTGTACATGGCTTTGATTATCTAGGTGTGTATATGTATTTGCCTTATATTGCAGGGATGGTATTAGCCAAAATCATTGGAAAACAGCTCATCGGGATTCCAACGATCGATCCTGTACTCGTTCAACTGGCGGGTTTGTTCAGTTCATTGATGGTTCTGTTGCTTCCGCAAATCGGATTTGTGGTCGGTTTATTCTTACTAAGCTTCTGGCACGCGGTAGTAGGCAGTTGGTTGAATCGTACGTATTATGAGATCGATACGTCAATACCGATGGATAATCGTGTGATCACGAAGTTTACGACACAAAATAAAGGAAGTGTGACCCATCAATTCTTGTTGATGTCACTGATGCTAGTGATGGCCCAATGGCTGGATAAACCTGTGAGTGTATTGCTCCAGCTGACTGGCAGACTTAGCGTACCAAAAACGATGATCCAATTGTTAGTCTACGTAAAATGGATCAATGTCGGTGTATTGCTCGTAGGAGTAATAGCTGTTTATCTTTTGTGGAGGAAAGAACATGCGAAAAATATTCATTGATGGTGATGGCTCTCCAGTGAAAAATGATGTGATTGAAATCGCCGCATCATTTCAACTAGAAGTAATGATCGTCACAAGTGTGGATCACTATACAAATAAAGAGTATCCGGATCATGTGCAGTTTGTCTATGTCGATAAAGGAGCAGACAGTGCCGATTATAAAATTGTCGGACTGATCAAAAAAGGCGATTTTTTGGTTACTCAAGACTATGGCTTAGCTTCACTGGTCTTACCTAAAGGTGTTCGAGTGTTTCATCAATCAGGGAAAGAGTTTGATACAACGAACATTGACGGGCTACTAGAGCAACGGTATCAAAGCAGTAAGTTGAGAAAAGCTGGTATCCGCACAAAAGGACCGAAACCTTTTACTAACGAAGACCATCAACGGTTCAAAGAAGCGTTGATCCGAGCGCTTGAAGAAATAGGAATAGAGTAATTGTCAGTGAACATTGTTTCTAATTAAATAGAAGCAGTGTTCACTTTTTTTTATTACTAGGTGAAGTGCGATATCTTTGATTGATTCTATAACAAGGGATATAATTATGAAGATTATTTAATTATATAATCATATGTTTTTAACCAAAAAGAAAGGAGTGCAGAAAATGAAACATGTAAAGGCGTTGGTGGTAAAAGCAATCATGATCTGGGCGATTCTATGGATCGTACTAACAGGACTTTATGGCGTTAGCTTTATGGATTCAACGATTGTCGGAGTGATCATTGTTGTAATGATCTATGTATTAGGTGATCTGCTGATTTTGAGAAAAGTAGGAAATATCGCAGCTACAATTGCAGATGCTGGTTCAGCTGCAGTCATTCTATGGTTATATCTTTATTTCATGAACGATATGGCGGATATTTGGATGAAAGTGTTAGTGCCTGCGTTATTGATCGGAATCGCTGAATGGTTCTTCCATAAGTGGTTGTTATCGCAAAGAATCGTACCTGATGAACGAAAGATGAAATAAAAACGTGAATGAGAAGATATTAAAAGTTTGAAAATAAATATTGGAATAAGGGATATCGACTAAAACAGGAATGGTCTCGTTACCCCTTTACTCTAAACAGCAAAAAGTGAGCGACAACATCCGAAAATATGAAATTATTTTCAGATGTCGTCGCTTATTTTCGCCTTTTTTTATAATACTTGATCAGCGTATCGATCGCTAAAAAGAGGATGACTACAGCTGCGATCGTATAGGTGAATATACCTAGCAGTGTAATAAAATTGATTTGGTCGTCTGGTGCAGCTTGGACGAGAAGCGAAGAACCGACGATTAATGCAGCGAGTATCACACCGAAGACTAAGCGGTTCACCATGCTTTCGATCCGGCTCATCAGTTGATCTTGTTTCTTTAACTCCAAGTTGATTTTCCCTTGTCCAGAACGCCAAGTTTCAAGGAGATGGTGCACTTGTTGCGGGATTTTTGGGACAGTCTTGACGCCTTCTAAGAAGTCCAAGCCGGCTTGTTTCAATGTATCTTCAACGGATAAATGTGCTAAGAAATACCGTTGTGCAAAAGGTGTAGCCACTTCCATCAAAGAAACTTCTGGATCAAGGACACGGATCACGCCTTCTAAGGTACTGAAAGCTTTGAGTAATAACGTGATATCACGATCGATTTGTAAGTTGTTTTGATGACAGATGGCTACGATTTGTGAAAAGACTTCTTGTAAGTCGATTTCTTCGATTGGTAGGTCCAGATATTGTGTCAAAAAGTTAGCGAGTTGTTGATGAAACTCACTTTCATCAAATGGTCCTTCTTGTTGGCATAAGTTGACGACGGCTTTTTCGATTCGGTAAATATCTCGCGTATAAATGGCAAGAACGACTTCCATTAGTTTTTGTCGTAGTGAGCCGGAAAGACTACCCATCATACCGAAATCAATATAACTGATCGTATATGGTTGCAACGGTTCAGTGACAGTGGAACTGGTTTTGAGCGAAAGAGTACCTAACTGTTTTTGGTGTTCTTTCGTCGTTGTTGCGACATTGTCTGAAAGCGCCTCTGAAGGTAGAGGATGGAATAACAAATTGCCTGGATGTGGGTCGGCATGAAAAAAGCCATCATCAAAGATTTGCTTCATAAAATGCTCGATCAATCGTTTGGCCACTTGCTGTTTCAGTTGTGTATTAGAAAGTGGCGCGATGAGGGGTGTGTCCGTTTCTTCTAGGTTCATCAATTGGTTGAAATTCTTTCCAGCCATCTCTTCCATCACAATGACTTTTTTTGTGCAGAGAGATTCATAGATCTTAGGAGATCGAACTTCATACCAATGATTGTTTAGTTGATAGAAACGTGCGCCATTTTGACTTTCTTTGTAGAAATCTAATTCGTTGGTCAACGAACGTTTGACTTCTTGCAAGACACCTTTCAAATCGATCACGCTTGTCTCAGGAATATATTTGATCAAAGGGATCGCCCGTTCAAATAACTGCAAGTCCATCATGATTTCTTCCGCAATATTCGGATGTTGGACTTTTACGACGACGGCATCGCCATTTTTTAGGATGGCACGATGCGCTTGCCCCATTGAAGCAGAAGCAAAAGGTGTTTTATTAAAATCATCAAAAATCGTATCTAAGGGTGTGTCTAATTCCTGTTCGATTGTTTTTTTTGTCGTGACAAAAGGGTCGCTTGGCACGTTGTCTTGCAATGTTTTAAATGTCTTAGTAAACTCAGCAGAGAGTAAATCATCACGTACAGAAAGCATTTGCCCGATTTTGATAAAAGTTGATCCAAGCTCTTCGAATGCTTTTTTGACTTGCTTAGGATTTTTTTGCTGGATCAGATTAGGCAGGACATTTTCTTTGATGAATACTTGAATGATCTCTGTTAAGCGGCTTCGAGAAGTAGTTTTAGTCATCATCATGCCTCCTTTTCCTTATCATAACTGTTAGGGAAAAAAGCGACAACTATTCCGCTGTTTCTCGGATAAAATGACAAGTACCTCACCTTTTTTCAAATAAGCTGTTTGCATCTTTTGTTTTTGTGCTAAAATATGAAGTAAAAATGAATGATATCGAATACAGGAGGAAAATCTTTTGAAGATTACTTTATTATATGGTGGACGCAGTGCGGAACACGAAGTTTCGATTCTTTCAGCGTTCTCCGTTTTAAATGCTATTTATTATGCTTATTATCAAGTACAGCTCGTATTTATTAGTAAAGACGGACAGTGGGTCAAAGGCCCCTTATTAACTGAAAAACCCGCAAGTGAAGAGGAGTTGCACTTGACATGGGATCCTAGTGGGAAAATGACAGAAGGATTTACCGGAACCGTCATCAATCCAGGAGAAATCAAAGAAGAAGGCGCCATCGTTTTCCCAGTTCTTCATGGACCAAATGGCGAAGACGGAACGATCCAAGGTTTCTTAGAAACTTTGAATATGCCTTATGTCGGTGCGGGGGTGTTGACGAGTGCTTGTGCCATGGATAAGATCATGACAAAATATATTTTACAAGCAGCCGGTGTGCCGCAAGTACCGTATGTTCCAGTCTTGAAGAACCAATGGAAAGAAAATCCTAAAAAAGTGTTTGACCAATGTGAGGGCTCATTGCTTTACCCAATGTTCGTCAAACCAGCTAATATGGGATCAAGTGTTGGAATCACTAAAGCTGAAACTCGAGAAGAATTGCAGAATGCTTTAGCAACAGCTTACCAATACGATTCACGTGCCATCGTTGAACAAGGAATCGAAGCGCGTGAGATCGAAGTCGCTGTGTTAGGAAATGAAGATGTCCGCACGACGTTACCTGGTGAAGTAGTGAAAGACGTGGCTTTTTACGATTACGAGGCAAAATACATCAATAATCGAATCGAGATGCAGATTCCAGCTGAGGTACCAGAAGAAGTTCACCAAAAAGCACAAGAGTACGCAAAATTAGCTTACACGATGTTAGGCGGAAGTGGCTTGAGCCGATGCGATTTCTTCTTGACGAATAAAAATGAGTTATTCCTTAATGAATTGAATTCAATGCCTGGATTTACAGCGTTCAGCATGTACCCATTATTATGGGAAAATATGGGCTTGCAATACGGGGACTTGATTGAAGAATTGATTCAATTAGGCTTGAACCGTTACAATCAAAGACAAAGTTTCTTTGAATAGTTTAAACGTAATCAACACAAGCATGAACGAAATGAAGTAGTGTGTCTATCAAAACAAAGGTTGTGAATGATCATCGGGTACTGATTGAAAGCGAAAGATTTTTACTGTTCGACGCTATCGGTATGGGCGATCTTCACAACTTTTTTTGTTTCGATGCATATACGTCTGCTTATCTAAATCGAAAGGATAGAGAATCGATGAACATTACAATACAAGAAGCTGCCCAAGCAGTTGGAAGTCATCATGACTCAAGTCAATTGATCACAGGAGTAGAATTTGATAGTCGAAAAATCACAGAAGGAAATCTATTTGTTCCTTTAGCCGGTGCGAGAGATGGCCATGAGTTTATTGAACAAGCAATTGCAAATGGAGCAGTCGCAACGTTTTGGAGTTGGGAAGTCGAGAAGGCACCTGAAGGCATTGCAATCATATCAGTCTCTGATCCTTTAAAAGCGATGCAAGAGCTGGCGCAATATTACTTGAAAAAAGTTGGCGCAGACGTTGTGGCTGTGACCGGCAGTAATGGTAAGACAACTACAAAGGATCTAACTGCTTCTGTTTTGGCACAAGGCTATAAAACCTATAAGACACAAGGAAATTACAATAATAATATCGGCATGCCTTATACAATCTTGCACATGCCACAAGATACTGAAAAGATCGTCTTAGAAATGGGGATGGATCATGCCAATGAAATTACTGAACTTTCTTTGTTGGCACAACCTAAAGTCGCAGCAATCACGATGATTGGTGAAGCTCATATTGAAAATCTAGGCTCACGTGAAGGGATTGCTCAAGCGAAAATGGAGATTGCTGATGGTTTATTGCCAGACGGTTTATTGCTCGTACCGAATAATGAACCATTGTTAGAGCCGCTTCTAGCACCGTTGACACAGAAAATCAAAACATTTGGGATTGAAGAAGGCGACATCTCTGCACAAGAAATCACAGAAGAAAAGCAACAGACAACGTTTATCGTTGAAGGCGAATCATTCACGATTCCATTACCTGGCAGCTATAATGTGACGAATGCACTGATTGCCTATGCGATCGGACAGTTTTTTGAGTTGTCTCTGCCAGCAATCCGTCGAGGACTGGCAACTGTCTCAGTGACACAAAACCGAACAGAATGGTTAACAGCTGGAAATGGCGCTGCTATTTTAAGTGATGTCTACAATGCGAACCCAACGGCAATGGGGTTAGTCCTAGACACTGTTGCAAACATTCCAGCCACAGGAAGAAAACTTGCTGTCTTAGCAGATATGTTGGAGCTAGGCGCAGACTCATCACGCATGCATGCATCAATGAGTGAACATATTTCTTCAGATGTGTTCTCAATGATCTTTTTGTATGGAAAAGAGATGCAAGCACTAAAAGATGTGTTGGCGCAAAAATATCCTGACTTGCCGGTTTACCACACAGAAGAAAACAAAGAACAATTGATTGCAGAAATCGTTGCAGAAATCCAACCGGACGACACCATCGTATTGAAAGGCAGCAATAGTATGGGCTTGATTGAAGTCGTTGAACGACTACAAGAAATGAAATAAAAACTGTAAACTTGCAGAAAACAATAAATTATGCTAGAATAACCTATTGCCGAAAGATGAAGAGAAATTGGACTGGCTTGAAGATGAATGTGAAGCCAGATGTCATAACAATGATAAAGCTGAACGCGACCCGTTTGGCTTTTCTAATGCCTAAACTTCGCAAAGTGATTTTTCGGTGGTGCCACAGGGGCTAAGAATGGATGGGAAACGTGCGTGGCCACTGTCAAAAGAAACAGACACTTTGACCGAACAAGAGACGGGGTAGCAATTTATCGCTACATCCTCAGTTAACAACCATATAGGAGGATTCATTTGAAATTTAAAGAATTAGAATTATCACCAGAATTATTAAAATCAGTAGAGCGTGCAGGATTTGAAGAAGCGACACCGATTCAATCAGAAACGATTCCACTTGCCTTAGAAGGTAAAGATGTGATTGGACAAGCACAAACAGGAACAGGTAAAACTGCTGCATTTGGCTTACCGATGTTAGAAAAAATCGATGCAAGTCGTCAAGAATTACAAGGATTAGTTATTGCACCAACACGTGAATTAGCGATCCAAACACAAGAAGAACTTTATCGTCTAGGACGTGACAAACGTGTCCGTGTCCAAGCAGTTTATGGTGGTGCTGATATTGGTCGCCAAATCCGTGGATTGAAAGACCGCCCACATATCGTTGTTGGTACACCAGGTCGTATGTTAGACCATATCAACCGTCACACATTGAAACTTGGAACTGTTGAAACATTAGTTTTAGATGAAGCAGATGAAATGCTTAATATGGGCTTCTTAGAAGATATCGAAAGTATCATCTCTAAAGTGCCAGAACAACGTCAAACACTATTGTTCTCAGCAACAATGCCACCAGCAATCAAAAATATCGGTGTGAAATTCATGAAAGATCCAACACACGTGAAAATCAAAACCAAAGAAATGACTGCTGACTTGATCGATCAGTACTACGTTCGTGCAAAAGAATACGAAAAATTTGATATCATGACTCGCTTATTAGATGTACAAACACCAGAGTTAACAATTGTCTTTGGTCGTACAAAACGTCGTGTGGATGAATTAGCACGTGGGCTAGAAGCTCGCGGTTATCGTGCAGAAGGTATCCATGGCGACCTTTCCCAACAAAAACGTATGAGCGTGCTACGTTCATTCAAGAGTGGTCATTTAGATATTTTAGTTGCTACAGACGTAGCCGCACGTGGTTTAGATATCTCAGGAGTGACTCACGTTTATAACTACGATATCCCACAAGACCCAGAAAGCTATGTTCACCGTATCGGTCGTACTGGCCGTGCAGGTAAAGGCGGTATGTCAGTAACTTTTGTTACACCAAACGAAATGGGTTATTTACACGTCATCGAAAACTTAACGAAAAAACGCATGACGACATTACGTCCACCAACTGAAAAAGAAGCATTCAAAGGACAACTAGGCGCTGCCGTTGAACAAATCGAAGAAAAACTTGAAGAGAATGGCTTAGATAAATATCTGCAAACTGCGGATAAATTATTGGAAGAATACTCTGCACAAGATTTAGTCGCTTTATTATTAAAGACAACAGCCAAAGATCCATCAGATGCGACACCAGTAAAAATCACACCAGAACGTCCATTACCAATGCAGAAAAAAGGCTACAACAAAAATGGTAAACGTGGTGGAGGCGGCGGAAACAATCGCAATCGCCGTGACAATGGCAACTACCGAGGCAACAAAAATTCAAAAGGCAGCGGTAGCTACAGCAAAAACCACAACAAGCAAAAAGATAACGGTGGTAAACGCTCAAATGATAAAAAACGTGGTTTCGTGATCCGCACGAACAACGACTAATCCGCTTATAAAGTAGTTGTTCCGTAAAGGATACAACCTGAACTAGCCCGTAAGATCCCAAAATAGCTTGCCTAATTTTTGGTTCTTATGGGCTTTTTTTACATATCGTTTGTGCGGGATGAGAGAATGACAAAAAACGAATAGCTCACTTTTTTAGTGCATAAAGAAATATAAGATAAAGAGAAAAAGTCTATGTACAGCAAGGGATACAAGATAGTTTTATATGGGATTTTGTTCCATTTTTCGATTTATAGATAGTTTTTTAATAACTTTAGCGAAAATGTTATTTAAAAAAATAAAACAATTGATTTTTTAAGAGAATCGTATCGAATTGTTGTTTTTTTTGTTTATTAAGTAAAAATAATTTCTTTTTTTATACGTGATTCATGGTAAATTAGAATAAATGCCAATAAATCGATTATAGAAATGGCTGAAGGCAGAAAATATTTGTATATCAGCTATTTTTCTAATCGTCCTTTTCTTTTTTTGGAAAAATGTTCGTAAAAAAATGGCTGAAGGTACTGGTGCTTATTTTTTGAAGACGGCGATTTTTTTGTGTCGATTCTCAATGAGTTTTTATGAAAGAAATTGCAGAAGTTGGTTTCGTATAAGAAACAACTTTCATTTTTGTTATTTCTAGACTTATTGGTGGTAAATTGTCTAAAATTTGGTAGAATTAGAGTGTTCTAAAATTTTTTGAAAAGAGAATCGTGTATGATAAAAGGGATTGGAATTGACGCAGTTGAACTGTCGAGGATTGCTACGATCATCAAAGAAAAGCAAAACTTTATTGATCGCGTACTGACACCAAGTGAAATCGAAGTGTTTCGTTTGCTGCCGTTTCATCGTCAGGTTGAATTTTTAGGCGGTCGTTATGCATGTAAAGAAGCTTTTTCAAAGGCTTGGGGAACAGGGATCGGTAAAGTTACCTTTCAAGAGATCGAAATTTTAAAAAATGAATCAGGACAACCAATTGTCACGAAATCTCCACATGAAGGAGCAGTCTGGGTCAGCATTACACATACAGATGAGTTAGCTTTTGCACAGATTATTTTAGAAGACTAGAAAGAAGGAAGAACAATGGTCATTGCTTGGCATCGTCCGACAAAAGCAATTATACATAAACAGGCAATTACAGAAAATGTAGCAAATGAAGTTGCACGCTTAAATGGGAAAGAATTGTTTGCTGTCGTAAAAGCAGATGGTTACGGTCATGGCGCAGTCGAAACAGCAGAAGCTGCGGAAAAAGGTGGAGCTACTGGTTTTTGCGTAGCTACTTTAGATGAGGGGATCGAGCTGAGAGAGGCAGGGTTCACACAACCTATTCTTGTATTGAATATGATTCCGATCGATGCGTTGACACTTGCAGTCATCCACGATCTATCCATTACTGTAGGAACCAAAGAATGGTTGCAAGCTGCAAATACTTATATGACAGAAAGACATCTAGAATATTTGTTGAAATTGCATTTGAAAGTCGATACCGGAATGGGGAGAATTGGCTTTCTCAACGTTGCAGAAGTCAATGAAGCAGTCGAAATGGTCCAAGATAGCCCAGTTTTAGAATGGGAAGGGATCTATACTCATTTTTCTACAGCAGATCAAGCAGATACAACTTATTGGGAAAAACAAAATCAAAAATTTGTTGAAATAATCGAAAGTCTACCCACTTTGCCACGATATGTCCATAGCAGTAATAGTGCCACTGCATTATGGCATGAACAAGCGACGGGCAATATGATACGATATGGGGTAGCAATGTATGGATTGAATCCATCCGGTCATGCATTAGAGGAAGTCTATCCATTACAACCAGCACTTGAACTTGTTTCTGAATTGATCCAAGTGAAAGAACTGCCAGCTGGAGAAGGCGTAGGGTATGGAAAAACCTATACAACTTCAGATTCAGAATGGATCGGGACTGTTCCGATCGGCTATGCAGATGGTTGGTTACGAAAAATGCAAGGCTTCTCATTATTAGTGGAAGGCGTCTATTGTGAAATTATTGGACGAGTATGTATGGATCAATTGATGGTCCGTCTACCTTATCAACTGCCAGTAGGAACGAAAGTCACGTTGATCGGAAAAAATCAACAGGCTGAAATTACGATGCAAGATGTAGCAGATCAATTGGGTACGATCCATTACGAAGTCGCGTGTGTGCTAGGTCCCCGTATACCTAGAGAATATCAAGAGTGAGGAGAGGCGTATGGTAAAAAGAGGAGATATTTATTTTGCTGATCTTTCTCCGGTGGTAGGATCAGAACAAGGTGGGACAAGACCAGTCTTAGTGATTCAGAACAACTTAGGGAATCATTTCAGTCCAACGGTCATCGTGGCAGCAATCACTGCGAAAATGGCGAAACCTAAATTGCCCACACATATAGGAATCAAAGCGACCGGAACCGGAATTGAAAGAGACTCAGTCATTTTACTTGAACAAATCAGAACGATCGATAAATCCAGATTAAAAGAAAAGGTCTGTCATTTAGAACGATCGATCATGTTAGACGTGGATCGTGCATTGAAAATCAGTATTGGAATCGAAGCACTTGTCCCAGTTTCAAAATAAAAGACAAAAACAGCACGTTCATACATATAAAATAGCACCGTGTGTTTAGTCAATCATGAGGTTATGACTGAGGTATTACTTTTGGAACACCATTTATCCTGCTTTAGAGGGCGTAAGACAGCGAATGTCATAATCCTTAGAAAAACAAACAAGAGGAACTTCAACGGCAAAGATCATCTTAGCGATTTATGCTGGCTGTTGTGCCTCTTTTTGCGTGCGTGATTCTTTTTGCCAAATTATCAGTTTCACAGAATGATTTCGCCTTTTAAATAACTGAAGTTATCTATAGAAGGGAAGAATCTATGTTTATAGGTAACCAATTTAGACAAAAAAATTGGAAACTATGGTAAGCTTTTTATAACAATTAAGTTTGCTCACGTATAGGCAAAAAATTTTATGCAAGGACGACGAAACTTGATAATCAATAAGGGGAGTTTAAGTATTTATTAAGCGAGAGATAACAATATTCGGACAGTTTGATTTAACTGTCAAAAAATTAGTTACCAAGCTGAAAATAGGATTGAAAATCGTATGGTTTTCATGATAAAGTGATGCAGCTGGAACAAAAAAAGGTGATGAATATGAAATCAATAAAAAATACAATAAACTTATATGTACTTGATTGGAAACGAATTTTTAAAAATCCTGTTGCGACGCTTTTGATCATCGCAATCATGATTATTCCTTCCTTGTATGCTTGGTTCAATATCAAAGCATTATGGGATCCATATGGAAATACTGGAGAACTGCCGATTGCGGTATATAGTGCAGATAAACCTGCTGAATTTCAAGGGGAAGAAGTAGCTATCGGAAAAGAAGTGCTGAAGTCGCTTCACGAAAATAAAGACCTTGGCTGGCAATTCGTTGACTCGAAGAAAGAATTGGAAGACGGCGTGCGCTCAGGAGAATATTATGCTGGTATCTATTTGCCAGAGAATTTTTCGGAGGACTTACTAAGCTTCACGAGTGGGGATATCCAAAAACCAAAAGTCGAATATACAGTCAATCAAAAAATCAATGCGATTGCGCCAAAAATCACTGATAAAGGGGCAACGACGATCCAGTCACAAATCTCAAGTGAATTTATTAAGACAGCGAGTGAAACGCTACTAAAAGTATTCAATGAGATTGGCTATGACATTGACTCTAACCTCGTAAGTATCAATAAAGTAAAATCAATGATTTTATCGACAGATGAAAACTTGGATACGATCGATGGTTATACGCAACAAGTACTTGATCTACAAAAACAGTTACCTGATATTAAAAATAAGCTAGAGAAGGCAGATGAATTTGTCGCATATTTACCACAGGTGGATGAAATGGGACAAAAAGTCGTTGAGTTGAACGATAAAATGCCGGAATTAAAAGAACAAGCGAAATTGATCCTTGATTTGCAAGAAAAAATCCCAGAGATCCAAAATGCGGGACGACAAATCGCTGAAATCGATAATGATTTTGCATCGATCGAAGAAACGATGAATCAAGGAATCGAGGAAGCAAAACAAGGATTGACGATCATCCAACAAGTCCAAGACATCTTACCTGATGTGAAAAATTTAGAATCGCAAGCGCAGAATCTAGCAGCTGATACGAAATCGGGTGCAGAACAACTCAAAGAAGCAGTCCCAGGAATCACGACAAGCGTGAAGACAACGTTAGACGCGATTGGGCAAGTAGCAACGACGACTAGTTCATTAGCGCAAACGATCGAAACAGCTGTAGAAGATGGACAACTAACAGATGAAGAAAAAGCAAATATCAATAACTTGTTAACTAATTTTATCAATGGTATTACAGCACAACAACAAGCAACGGATAAGTTGATTTCATTTTTGGAAGATCTACAAGCGAACGCTGGAAATACAAAACTACAACCGATTATTGATACGTTGAAGAGTGTAAAACCAGCATTAACTGATTTGCAAAATCGTTTAACACGATTAAATGAAGCTGTTCAGGCTGGGGATGTTTCTCAAGTTACGAAACTTTTACAAGAAATTAGAGATGCTGCTAATTCTGTCAACGGCTTGATCAATAGTATCAATGTTGACGAAGTCAGCACAACCGTTCAATCGATCTTGACACAAGTGATCGATACGATCAGTACCGCGCAAGGGGCATTGAGTAAAGCGGACCAAATCGACTTTGATTCGCTATTAAGCTCAACGAAAGAGACAGTGACCAATGCGGTAGAGATATTAGAGAAATATCAACAAGAAATGCCTGCGATCGGTCAAGAGATCCATGATGCGAATACCATGTTAAATGACAATATGGAAACGATCGTGAATGGCATCAATAAAGGAGCCGACCTATACAATAATGACTTACCTGTATTACAAGAAAAACTTGGTTTAGCTGCTGATTTTATCCAGAATGATTGGCCAACGATCAAAAATGAAATCAATAGTACGATGACCACAGTCAACGATAAAATGCCGGAAGTTGAAACAGCAGTGAATGCAGCGGCAGACTTGATCACGAATGACTGGCCGAACATCAAAGCTGGCATCCAAAAAGCAGCTGATGCGATCCGTAAAGGGGAAGAAGAAGTCGATCTTGGGGAAGTCATCAAGCTCTTGAAATTAGATGCGACAAAAGAGAGTGATTTCTTTACGATGCCTGTAGAATTGCAGACAAATTCATTGTATCCAATCCCGAATAACGGATCTGCAAGTACACCGTTCTATACTGCTTTATGTTTGTGGGTAGGCGCGGTCTTGCTCTCAAGTGTTGCTACGACGGATTATTATTTAGATAAAAAAGCACGCAAAAACTATACAAAACGTGAACAGTTCGGCGCGCGCATGTTGACTTTCTTGACTATGGCAATTGCCCAAAGCTTGATCGTTACTTTAGGGAATATGTTCTTACTTGGTGTGTACGTCGTCAACCCAGTCTATAGCGTACTGTTTGCGGTGTTGATCGCTTTGTCATTTATGATGATCGTATACGTGTTAGCAGCACTGTTTGATAATGTCGGAAAAGGGATAGCGATCATCATACTTGTCCTATCGATCTCTGGTGGTGGCGGAAACTATCCAATCCAAGTGTCAGGAAAATTCTTCCAAATGATCAATCCATTCTTACCATTTACTCATGCAGTCAATCTATTGCGTGAATCGGCTGGTGGGATCTATTGGCCAAATGCGACACATGCGATTTTGATTTTAGTGGGCATCTTTATCGTGGTAGGGATCGTTGGAACAGCATCCTATCCATTTGTCAGTGAAAAAATGAAGAAATTCAAAGAAGCTGCGCATGAAAGTCGGATTTTCCATTAGAAAAAACTGCAACACTAAATTAGTTACGCATAAAGATTTTTATGGCTTGATTTAAAGCAAAGACGGGTTTAGGATAACGTTATTTTCCTAAGCTCGTCTTTCCTCTATACAAGAGCCAACAAGTGATTGATTGATGGGAAACGATTGAAAAATGAATTAAAAAAAATTGGTTATTTTCTATCGATATTTTTTCCGAATTTTGTTGACATTTAAAGGTCAAGGGCGTACTATAACATCTTGTTTACTATAAAAAAAGACACCTGTAATTCAAAGGGGAAAAGGTGTGTAAAGGAGCATAGAAATTGGATTACTTAAAAAGGTTGTTAGTAGGTAAGCCATTGAAATCGGCCGAAAACGATGACCATAAATTAACAAGGTTTGCCGCGTTAGCATTATTATCTTCCGATGCGTTGTCATCAATTGCATACGGAACAGAACAAATCGTTGTGGTACTCGTTGCGTTATCTGCTGCTGCGATCTGGTATTCATTGCCGATTGCTGCGTTTGTCATTATTCTATTGATTTCATTAACACTTTCTTATCGGCAGATCATTCACGCTTATCCACACGGTGGTGGGGCTTACGTTGTTAGTAGTGAGAACCTCGGTAAAAATGCGGGGTTGATTTCAGGCGGGTCCTTATTGATCGATTATATGCTGACTGTTGCGGTTTCCGTGTCAGCCGGTGCAGAGGCGATTACTTCGGCTATTCCTGCTCTATATGGGCATCAAGTAGCGATTTCGGTGACTATCGTCCTCTTGTTGATGATGTTGAACTTACGTGGACTGAGAGAATCAGCTTCATTCTTGCTGTTTCCAGTCTATACATTTATTCTCGTCATCTCCTTATTGATCGTTGTTGGTTTATTCAATATCGTGACTGGTGCTGTACCGTTACAAGCGACAGCTCTTCCAGGCGCAGTTGTTCCTGGAGTATCGGTAGCCTTGATTTTACGAGCATTTTCTTCTGGTTCTTCTTCATTGACTGGCGTAGAAGCAATCAGTAATGCAGTGCCGTTCTTCAAGAAGCCACGTGCGAAAAATGCAGCAATGACTTTGACGATGATGGCATTGATCTTAGGCTTCTTTTTTGTAGGGATCACGTTTATCAACTATTGGTATGGGATCGTTCCTGAAAAAGAAGTGACTGTTCTTTCTCAAATCGGTCAAGCTGTGTTTGGGCATGGAATCTTGTATTATATCTTGCAATTTGCGACAGCCTTGATTTTGGCGGTTGCAGCAAATACAGGTTTCTCTGCTTTTCCAGTTTTAGCGTATAATCTAGCAAAAGATAAATTTATGCCTCATATGTACCAAGATCGTGGAGACCGTTTAGGCTATTCGAACGGGATCATCACCCTTGCGTTAGGTTCTATCGTGCTCTTGTTTATTTTTAATGGTTCTACGGAACGATTGATTCCATTGTATTCGATCGGTGTCTTTATTCCTTTTGCGTTATCGCAAACAGGAATGGTCATCAAATGGAAGAAAGAGGGCAAAAAGTGGTTGACGAAATCCATTGCGAATATTACTGGAGCATTCATCTCTTATGCTATCATCGCAATTTTATTTGTTTACCGCTTAGGAGATATTTGGCCATTCTTCATCATCATGCCGATCGTCATGTTCGTGTTCTATAAAATCCATGATCATTACCAAAAAGTAGCGGAACAGCTCCGTTTAGAAGATGAAGTGAATTTGCATGAATATGAAGGGAATACAGTCTTGGTGCTTGTAGGAAATGTTACACGTGTAAATACGGGGGCATTGAATTATGCACGTTCAATCGGTGATTATGTCGTTGCCATGCACGTATCGTTAGATGAGGATATCGAAAAGGAAAAAGAAATCCAAGCAGAATTCAAAAAGCATTTTCCAGACGTTCGTCTTTCAATCGTCCATTCGTCTTATCGTTCGATCCAAAACCCGATTTTGCGCTATGTTGATCTAGTCAGCAAAAATGCGGCGAAACAAAATTACACGACGACAGTGTTGATTCCACAATTTGTACCAAATCGCAGATGGCAGAACATCTTGCATAATCAGACGAGTCTAAGATTACGTTTACGTCTTTCTTGGCGTGAGAATATCGTTGTAAGTACGTATAGTTATCATCTGAAAAAATAAGCACATGTGATATAGAGACAATTCTTTGACCTTAGAACAGTATTTTGGTGTTCTAAGGTCTTTTATGGTTATGTGATATTGGAGTGGGGGTTCAATTTAACCGCAAATGTATTCATGTTATATTTATTTTTTGTTTATAGTATGATGATAATAGATAGGAGGCGAAAATTATGAAGACTAGGAAACAAGGGAATGCGATTGTTTTGACTGTGCCTACTAAATTTGGTATAGAAGAGAATGTTGAGTACATTGCTGTTAAGGGGGAAGACGATACAATCACGTTTATAAAAAAGAAAAAAATATTTTTGATGAAGCATTTGAAAATGATGAAACAATTGATGCAAGTGCTAGATTTCCTGAGGATTCACTTGTAGGAAAGGAAATTATTTAATGGTATATAATATTAATGGCTATACGCCTAAACAAGGAGATTTCGTGATTATTAATTTCAATCCTAGTATGGATAGAGAGATTAAAAAAAGAAAACCTGCAATTGTTGTCAGTGCGAACCATTATAATGCAGTAACAGGGATGTGTGCGGTTTGTCCATTTGCTAATACGAAATATAAAAACTATATTGCATTAGATAAGAGTCATAAACTACAAGGATATATCAATCCTTTTCAAATCAAAACATTTGATTTTATGGAAAAGCAGAGAAATGTACGCTTTGTAGAGAAAGCCACTCTCGCTGAGTTAGGTGAAGTGGCACAAATCATTGATATGGTGTTTGATTTTTTATCATTATTGTCAGAGTAAGTAGCAACTCATTTATTTATAGTTTATATAGAACTTTACATACCAGAAGATTTAGTCAATGATTATCAATCTGAATTTCAGTAAAAAAACACCACCAAATCAAGCGTTTATTTCTTGAACTGGCGGTGTTTTCAATTGTTTAAAGATAGAAATCTATTGGGTTCAATTATGCATTCTCTATGTTTATCATCTTGAATGCTTTGCCGCGGGGTCTAAACGGCGTTCGATGATCCCTAAGACCCAGTCGGTGATAATGGCCATAAAGGCTGTTGGCAAGGCGCCAGCTAAGATGATGGAAGTACCATCTGTGGCATTCGTTCCACGAATGATGATATCGCCTAAACCGCCTGCACCGACAAATGCACCGATGGCTGTGATCCCGATAGCAACTACTAAAGCATTTCGAATACCTGCCATAATAACAGAAACAGAAAGTGGTAGTTCGACCATAAAGAGTCGTTGACTGGCAGTCATCCCCATCCCTTTGCCGACATCAAGGATATTTTTGTCGACTTGGATCATCCCTGTGTACGTGTTCTTGATGATCGGTAGTAGCGAATACAAGAAAACTGTAACGATCACGACATTTACTCCTAAACCTAACCCGATCATCAAGATCGAGATCATGGCTAATGAAGGAATCGTTTGAATTATATTGGCAAAGCGAATCACCCAGTTAGCTAATTTCCGTTTTCTCGAAATAAGAATACCGATGGGAATGCCGACGATTGCCGCAAAAAGTACACCGTAGATCGAAATGAGAAAGTGACGGAGAAATTGCGAAAAGACGTACGTGCCATTCTCTTGAAAATAATAGATAAATTGTTGGAACCAATTCATGTTTTCCATCGTCATCACTCCCCTCCAAAATAATGGTTTTCTTTTAAAAAGCGCTCTGCGACGACAGAAGGCTCAACCAAATTATTATCTGCTTCATAGTTCAATTGTTGCATTTTTTCTGTGCTGATCGTGTTGCCTAACCTTGAGAGTGCTTCTTCTAAACCTGGTGTGTCTTTCAAAAGTTGATTGTCTACAACCGGTGCAGCATCATAAGGTGGAAAGAAGCTCAAATCATCTTCTAGCATGACGAGATCATAACTAGCGATACGACCGTCTGTTGAATACCCTAAAACGATATCCATTCGCCCAGCTTCTACAGCATCATAGACCAAACCAATCTGCATTGGTAAGATGGAGTCAAATGAAAAGCCATACGTTTCTTGGAAGCCGTCATAGCCATCTCCTTTACGATTGATCCATGAAGTATCGACACCGGCAACAAGTTCGTCGGCGACATTCTTCAAGTCACTGACTTTTTTTAGATTGTATTTTTCCGCCGTATCTTTACGGACAAGAAAAACATACGTATTCTCAAAACCATAAGAAGGGAACCATGTTTGGTTGTATCGTTCTTCAAATTCACGTTTCACGATATCAAACGCTTTTGCGGGATCTTTTTCAGGTGGCAGATTAAGGGTAGTCGTCAAATCTGTCCCTGTATAGCGCGCGGCAGAAATCGAAGCATCGCCATTGATCATCGCTTGGTGATTGATCGTTGTCGTTGCTAAGTTATTGATGATCGTCGTATTTTTTTCCGTATAGTGTTCGATCATCCCAGCAACGATACTTCCGAGGATCTGAGCTTCAGAAGTGATCCCGCCAGTGATAGAAATCGTATCTTCATCCGTATTACTGGCTAATCCTGGGAAGGAACAACTTGCCAGTAGCAGGACGGTCATTACGAGTATGAGACTATTTCTGATGCGTTTCATTCGTCATTCTCCTCTCTCAATGCGATCGGAGTTAACCGATTTTCTAAGAAACCTAGTAGGAAATCCGCAAGCAAAGCCAAAATCGTTACAGGGATCGTTCCAGCAAAAATCAAATCGGGCTGATAATTATTCAAGCCACTAAAAATCAAGTCACCTAAACCACCTGCACCGATATAAGAGGCAAGTGTTGCCCAGGCGATGACATAGACAGCAGCTAAACGGATGCCTGCCATGATCGTCGGCATAGCGATCGGCAACTCAACAGAAAAAATCGATTGAACATTCGTCATGCCCATGCCTTTTGCGACATCGCGGTAATTCCAATCCACGTTCTTCATCCCGATATACGTATTTCTTAAAATGGGTAAAAGAGAATAAATGAATAGGGCAATGATTGCAGGGACTTTTCCGACGCCAAATAAAGGAATCATAAGTGCCAATAGTGCAAGAGAGGGGACTGTTTGCAACGCACTGGTCAAACCAATGACGATTGTTGCGATTTTAGGAAAACGCGTCAAAAGAACACCTAAGGGAACAGCAACGGCAATCCCAATGATCAAAGCAATTGCTGAAATATAGAGATGTTCAAGACTTTTTGAGACGATCTCCGCGCCATGTTGTTGGAAAAATTCGGCCATTGGTCAGACCTCCTTTGTTTCGGGCGGCGTACCAATTGCATCTGTGATAGATGGTTCTTCACCCCAGATCACGTCATAGACGATGTCTACAAGCGATGCTCGAGTTAAAATACCGACGACTTTATTTTGTTCATCGACTACTGGTACATATTTCAGACCACGTTTTAAGATTCGTTGGAGCGTATCACGCAAGTAAGCAGATTGTTTTACATAGAAAACATCTTTATTCAAAATATCGCCAACACTCGAAACTTTCCCACGTTTTTTATCAATCGTTTCAACATCGATAAATCCTTTTAAAGTATTTGAATTATCAGTTACTAAAAGGGTGTCGACACGTTTTTCACGCATGAGCTTGATCGCTTCTTGCAATGATTTTTCGGGAGTGATCGTAATGGCTTGGTTCAACATGACTTCGCCCACTTTTGTCGTATCTGGTTTCGCTTGAAGCAAACGATCTTCACCAATCAATTCCTCGACAAATTCATTGGCAGGATGACGTAAAATATTTTGTGGCGTATCAAATTGAATCACTCGACCTTCACTCATGATGGCGATGCGACTGGCTAGTTTGATTGCTTCGTCCATATCATGTGTGACGAAGACGATTGTTTTCCCTAAACGTTCCTGCAAGTCTTTGACTAAGTCTTGTAAAGAATCTCTTGTAATAGGGTCTAACGCGCCAAAAGGTTCATCCATCAAGATAATGTCTTGATTCGCTGCTAACGCACGGACGACACCGATACGTTGCTGTTGACCACCAGATAACTCATGAGGGTACCGATCAAGCATCTCACGTGGAAGCTCAACAAGATCAATCATTTTTTCGGCTGTTTTGTTGCGTTCTTCTTGGCTGACCTTCAATAGCTTTTGGACAAGCGTGATATTTTCTCGAATCGTCATGTGGGGCATCAAGCCGATGCTTTGAATCACATAGCCGATTTGTCGGCGGAGTTCAACGGGGTTGATTTCTTGGATCGACTTGCCATCAATCAAAATTTGACCTTCAGTCGGATCAGTCATGCGGTTAAGCATACGCATCGTCGTTGTTTTTCCGCTACCACTCGTACCGATGAAACAGATGAATTCACCTTTTTCAAAAGAAAGGTTGACGTCCTCAACTGCGATTTTTCCACCTTTATAAATTTTTGATACATTCTGAAATTCAATCATACTGCACCTCTTCTTTTCTTTTTACATAAAGAATGTTCTTATATTAGTATGCCTAAAATAACTAAGGAACACAAATTTGATGATTTATTTATTAGGCAAATAACTAAATTAATAAGGTATTTTTGATTCTGTAGATAAAATATATCTGAAAAGATAACGTAATTTATTATAAAAGAATGGATTAAGACTATTTTTGCTTTTTGGCATTGTCAGCATAAAATGGTAAAATGAAAGAGCGAAATAGAGAAAGTGAGTGACGATATGTTAACAACAGAAGATTTCGATTTTGAATTACCCGAAGAATTGATTGCCCAAACACCATTGAAAGACCGTGACCATTCCCGTTTACTTGTAGTGGATCGCCAAACAGGTGAGCTGGCGGATAAACATTTCCATGAGATCATTGACGAACTAAATCCTGGCGATGCGCTAGTGATGAACAATACTCGCGTATTACCGGCTCGTTTATATGGAGAAAAAGTAGAAACTGGCGCGCATTTAGAAGTGTTGCTTTTGACCAATACGGAAGGCGATACGTGGGAGACGTTGATCAAACCTGCTAAGCGTGCCAAAGTAGGGACTGAGATCACTTTTGGCGATGGTCGCTTAAAAGCAGTCGTTAAGGAAGAACTCGATCATGGTGGACGGATCATTGAATTTGCTTATGAGGGGATTTTCTTAGAAAATCTAGAAGCACTTGGTGAAATGCCATTGCCACCTTATATCAAAGAACGTTTAGAAGATCCAGATCGCTACCAGACAGTTTATGCGGAAGAAAATGGCTCAGCAGCTGCACCAACTGCGGGGTTACACTTTACGACAGAATTACTAGACGAAATCAAAGAAAAAGGGGTAGAACTTGTCTATTTGACACTCCATGTCGGTCTTGGTACTTTCCGTCCAGTGAGCGTCGACAAGATTGAAGAACATCAAATGCACAGTGAGTTTTATCGTTTGACCGAAGAGGCAGCTGAGCGCTTGAATCAAGTGCGTCAAAATGGCGGGAAAATCGTGGCAGTAGGAACGACTTCGATCCGTACACTAGAAACGATTGGCACTAAATTTGATGGTGAGATCAAAGCAGATAGTGGCTGGACTGATATCTTTATCACGCCAGGTTATGAGTTCAAGGTAGTTGAAGCCTTTTCTACGAACTTCCACTTACCAAAATCAACTTTAGTCATGTTAGTGAGTGCGTTTGCCGGGAGAGAGCTAACGCTTTCTGCCTATCAGCATGCCATTGATGAACGTTATCGTTTCTTCAGTTTTGGCGATGCGATGTTTGTGAAGTAACTCAAAGAAATAAAAAAGACCCCGACTCTCGATTAGTCGGGGCTTTTGTGCTTCGGAAGGAAACAAATAAATAGAATTAGTGTAACTTTCCATGGAACATGCAAAGTACGGTGTTGAATTTCTTCTTGATAAACAAAAAATCTTGTTTTCTTTACATCTTCAACAGTTGAATCATCTCTTGTTCCTATTCAATTTTCAGATGTTCATGTTATTTAATTGTTACGTATCCCACTACTTCTTTTTTTGAACGATTCTCGTTTCAAACAGTCATACGCATTCACTATTTATAATGGTTACTTCACATGCTCTTTAAGGTGAAACTTGTACTTCTAACAACTTTGTTTGCTTATACTACTCTATCGAGAAATTCTTCTATCTATTTGTTTTTTCCTCCTTCCTTATGGTTAAATCATACCATGTTTTGGTAGCGCTTGCAAGAGGTAAGGGTCCTTTATTTTAAAATTTTTCTCTACATATATATATGCGATATAGTTGAATTAATTAAAAAAATGATGTTATACTAAAATCGTACGTTAACATAACGTTCATTTTTAAAAGAAAGGGAGTATAGGATGGATAGTTACAAAAAAACAATAGAAGAAATAGCAGAAGAAACAAAAGTAGATATAGATCAAGGGTTGTCGATGAGTGAAGCAAAGGAACGAAGTCGGCAACAAGGAAAAAATCAATTCGAAGAAGCCCCCAAAGAATCACTCTTCAAAAAATTTATACGAAGTCTTTCAGATTTTACCACAATTGTTTTATTAGTTGCCGCAGTCATTTCATTTTACACCGCATTTGCAACAGAACATGGAGACCTATTCGAAGGACTCTTGATCATTGCGATCGTTATTATCAATTCAGTTCTAGCTATCGTTCAAGAAGGGAACGCAGAAAAAGCATTAGAATCTCTCCAAGATATGAATAAACAAACCGCTACGGTCCTTAGAGATGGGAAAGTAGAAAAAGTAGATGCTGAAAATTTAGTCGTTGGAGATGTGCTGATTTTAGAATCAGGATCAGCGATTGCAGCAGATGCTCGTTTAGTAGAAACATCACAATTACGCGTAGAAGAATCAGCTCTAACCGGTGAAAGTGAGGCTGTCGAAAAAGACGCAGGTTACATAAGTCAAGAAGATGACTCTCTCGGTGACCAATTAAACATGGTCTTTAAAGGCTGTACCGTTGCCGCAGGTCGTGGTAAAGCGATCGTTACAGCAATCGGTATGCAGACTGAAATGGGTAAAATCGCCGGATTATTAAATGACCATACAATGCAGAAAACACCACTGCAAGTTCGCTTGAACCAACTAGGAAAACGAATCAGTGTGATTGCGTTAGCAGCGGCTGCCTTAGTCTTTTTGATTGGTGAACTTCAAGGTGAACCATTACTTGAAATGTTCATGACTTCGATTTCATTAGCTGTTGCTGCTGTACCAGAAACATTAACTGTCATTGTTACGTTGACACTTGCCTATGGTGTGCAGAAGATGGCGAAAAAACATGCCATTATTCGTCAGTTACCAGCTGTTGAAACACTAGGTACTGCGAATGTCATCTGTTCGGATAAAACCGGTACTTTAACACAAAATCGGATGCGTGTCCGTCGTGTTTGGAGTAAAGAAGATGAAGTGACAGACGTCGAAGATTCGATGACAAATAGCGCGATGGAAATTTTAAAAATGGCTGCTCTATGTACAGATGTGACCGTTGAAAAAGAAGACGACGAATTGATCGTCAAAGGGAATCCAACGGAAGCCGCAATCGTACGTGCAGTCGAGGAAAACTATCATACAAAAGAAGAATTAGAAGAAAAATACCCAAGGATCGATGAACTCCCATTCGACTCTGATCGCAAAATGATGACGACGGTCCATGAAATGGGCGATAAATATATCTCTATTACAAAAGGCGCTTTTGATGTCTTGGCATCAAGATTTACATCAGGGGACGTTGAGCAAGCTGAAGTGGTCAATGACCGCTTTGGGAAACGTGCATTGCGTGTGATTGCAGTAGGTTATCGAACATATGACGAAAAACCACAAGAAATCACTTCTGAAGCCTTAGAAAAAGAGTTGAGTTTGATTGGCTTGATCGGTATGATCGATCCGCCACGTCCAGAAAGTAAAGGGGCGATCAAACGTGCGAAGAAAGCTGGGATCAAAACTGTCATGATCACTGGGGATCATGTGGTAACAGCGAGTGCAATTGCGAAAGAATTAGGGATTTTGACCAATAGTAACGAAGCACTTTCAGGTGCTGAACTTCGAGCATTATCAGATGAAGAATTAGACGAACGTGTCAAAGATCTTTCTGTTTATGCCAGAGTAACTCCGGAAGATAAGATCCGGATCGTCAAATCATGGCAACGTACAGGTGCTGTGGTCGCAATGACAGGTGATGGGGTAAACGATGCGCCAGCTTTGAAAGCAAGTGACGTTGGGTGTGCCATGGGAATCACCGGTACTGATGTGGCGCAAAGTGCCTCTGACATGATTTTGACTGATGATAACTTTGCGACGATCGTTGATGCAGTTAGTCAAGGACGTTCCGTTTATCAGAATATCCGTAAAGCAATCAACTTCTTGTTGAGCTGTAATATTTCTGAGATTTTTATCGTATTGATTGCCATGTTAGTTGGTTGGGGCGCTCCATTTACCGCTGTTCAATTATTGTTCGTTAATGTGGTAGCGGATGGCTTGCCAGGGTTTGCTCTTGGTAGAGAACCAGCAGAAGAAGGCATCATGAATGAAGCACCAATTCCTAAAAATGAAGGAATCTTCGCGCGTGGTCTAATGAAGAAAATCGCCATCAATGCAGGAATATTCACGGTAGTCACTTTATTCGGTTACTACTTAGGAAGCTTCGTGGATACGATCAGCCCTTGGGTCGATGCCAGTCAAGAAGTCGGACAAACTGTAGCATTTCTAGTGTTGGCTTACTCTTCGATCATCCATGTCTTTAATGTTCGTAGTAGTCAATCGATCTTCAAAGTGAACTTAGCAACGAATAAATCGTTAGTGGAAATGGCGATTCTCTCAGTTCTAATCACGTCAGCAGTTGCTTTATTACCATTCACGCAAGAATTATTTGGTTTAGTTCATATTAGTTTGAATCACTGGTTCTTAGTAGGGATCTTGTCAATCGTACCGATCGCAGTTAATGAATTGATCAAATTCCACCAATTACCAGAAGCAGATGAGCTAGAAGAAGCGGACGCATAATATTCGTTCTTTGCGTTTATTTTCCAACAAAAAAAGAGGCGGAATTTTTTCCGACCTCTTTTTTAGTGGAGTATACTTAGATATTTTTTGGCAATTGATTATAAAAAGCCGCTTTTGTCGCGCTGATGTAAGGATTCAACCATAGATAGCCGATACCTAATGTTGCAAGTGCTAAGATATGCCAACCGATAAATGACAAGTCTAACCAGAAAAGTTTGCCTTTGTAGCCATCCATCAATTTTCGACTAGCAGTGATCGTATCTAATACTTTTGGTTTTTCGCCAGTTTCCGTCACGATATCATAGTAGATAAAGTAGCTTTGTGAGTAAGAGTAACTTTTAATGATTCCAGGAATAACAAGTAACAATGCCCATAAAGAAGTAAAGATCGTTGTTAGTAAAGCTAACAAGATCACGCCACCAAAGAACATTCCTGAGAAACCGCGAAACGCATCTTTGAATGGTTCGATTTTCGTTCGTTGTCCACGTAAAATGTCTAGGTAGGTCCAAGAGATCCCGCTCATGAATAGTGCAGTGATGATACTAGAAAATAGACCGGTTCCAGAGCCACCACTACTTGTATTTGTCGCTTCCTCCATCATTGTAGCTGTATCAGGCATACTTGCGACAAGTAGTGCGATTGGAAGAACAAGAATCATAACAAGTGCAATTGCAATTAAAGATGGAATTAAATTTAATAAAATTGCTTGCCCCCAACGTCCCTTTAAGCTATCTTTTGCCTGTTGTTTTAATTCACCAGAAGATACCATATTTTCCACTCCTTTTTTTTGATAGTCTTAGTATATCAAAGAAGAACAGATTTTGCTGTAGGAAACATCTATCGTTATTGAAAGGTTTACAAAAAAAGTAGATTAAAAAAATCTGTGGAGAAGGAGAAGCTCTTGCAAAAAGTAGTTGAAAAGATTATGATGGTGGGAGTTGCAAACGTGATTATATAAAAGAAAGTAGGGAATTGAATGACAGAACCTGCCATTCGTTATCGTTTAATAAAAAAAGAAAAACATACGGGTGCCCGCCTGGGTGAATTGATTACACCTCATGGGACATTTCCGACGCCGATGTTTATGCCAGTCGGTACATTAGCTACCGTTAAAACTATGGCTCCTGAAGAACTAAAAGAAATGGGTGCTGGCGTCATTTTGAGTAACACCTATCATTTATGGCTTCGCCCTGGAGAAGATCTGGTGGAAGAAGCTGGTGGTCTGCATAAATTCATGAATTGGGATCAGCCGATTTTGACGGACTCTGGTGGTTTCCAAGTCTTCTCATTAAGTGATATGCGTAATATTGTTGAAGAAGGCGTTCACTTTAAAAACCACTTAAACGGATCAAAAATGTTCTTATCTCCTGAAAAAGCAATCAATATCCAAAACAAATTAGGCTCCGATATCATGATGAGTTTTGATGAATGTCCACCATTTGACGAGAGCTACGATTATGTGAAAAAGTCAGTTGAGCGGACTTCTCGCTGGGCAGAACGTGGATTGAAAGCCCATGCGAATCCAGATCGTCAAGGGTTATTCGGTATCATCCAAGGTGCTGGATTTGAAGATCTTCGTAAACAAAGTGCAAAAGACTTGATCAGTATGGATTTCCCTGGCTATTCAATTGGGGGCTTATCTGTTGGCGAACCAAAAGCTGAGATGAATCGTGTGCTAGAATTTACAACACCATTGATCCCCGATCACAAACCACGCTACTTGATGGGCGTAGGTGCTGCGGATTCATTGATTGATGGCGTGATCCGCGGAGTGGACATGTTCGACTGTGTGCTACCGACGCGAATCGCTCGAAATGGGACATGTATGACTTCACAAGGACGTTTAGTCGTGAAAAATGCGCAATATGCCCGTGACTTCCGCCCAATCGATGAAAAATGTGATTGCTATACTTGTAAGAATTACACAAGAGCTTATATCCGCCACTTGATCAAATGTGACGAAACATTTGGTATTCGTCTAACGTCTTACCATAATCTATACTTCTTGTTGAATTTGATGAAACAAGTACGTCAAGCGATCATGGATGATAATTTGTTAGAGTTCCGTGCTGCCTTTTTTGAAGAGTATGGCTTCAATAAAGAAAACGCGAAAAGCTTCTAGTAGGATTCGTGAAATTTAGCTAAAAAACTAGTTTCTAGTGCGGTTTTCTGATAAAGTGTTTAGTGTAGATATTTAGTTAGTGAGGTGAAAAAAATGGGTTCATTACCAATGTTAGTGATGTTCGTTGCCCTATTAGGGATGTGGTTCTTTATGTCACGTACACAAAAGAAACAACAACAAGAACGTCAAAATTTGCTTGATAGTATGAAAGCTGGCGATGAAGTAGTCACGATCGGCGGACTTCATGGCGTGGTCTCAGAAATCGACGAAACAAACCGTACTGTTGTTTTAGACTGCGAAGGCATCTTTTTAGAATACGATCGAGCAGCAATCAAAACGGTAAAACCAGGGACAGGCGCGATGACAAGTACACCAATCGCACCAGTAGAAGAACCGACAGAACCAGAAGTAACTGAAACTGTTGAAGTTCCAGAAACACCTGAAGAGAAAAAAGAAGAAAAAGAATTATAGGAACCAGTTGTTTTAGACCCGTGGGCTAAACGTTCAAGGAGCTAGGCAATTCTTTAGCAAAAAAGACTGATCGTCATGTTTATCTCGTGTGGAGATAAGCTGGCAACCAGTCTTTTTTTTGAATTTATGAAAAAATTCACTTACTTCATAATGAAAGAATAGTTGATGTTCTGCCGAGTTGAATGGTTGATTTTTTAAAGAAAACATAACTGTGAAAAAAATCACAAAAAAAGTATTTACATCGAAAAGAAAGTATTGTATGATGTGTATGTGAAATAATTAACAAATTACCATGACTCAGTAGGAGGAGCATAATGGCTAAAATAATTGAAAAAGAAGAGACGAAAACTGTTGATGTACAAGCGATGATCGACGATTTGGCGACAAAAGCAAATGTTGCGTTGAAAGAAATGGAAAATTTTGATCAAGAAAAAGTGGACCACATTGTGCATGAAATGGCAATGGCTGCATTAGATCAGCATATGCCTTTAGCAAAAATGGCGGTTGAAGAAACTGGCCGTGGAATCTATGAAGATAAAGCAATCAAAAATATGTATGCTTCAGAATATATCTGGAACAGCATCAAATATGATAAAACTGTCGGAGTGATCAATGAAGATACACAAAAAGGATTGATTGAAATCGCTGAACCAGTCGGTGTTGTTTGTGGGGTAACACCAACAACGAACCCTACTTCAACAACGATCTTCAAATCAATGATCGCTTTGAAGACAAGAAACCCGATCGTTTTTGCTTTCCATCCAAGCGCTCAAAAATGTTCTGCTGAGGCAGCAAGAGTCGTTCGTGATGCAGCAATCGCGGCAGGTGCACCAGAAAACTGTATCCAATGGATCGAGTATCCATCAATCGACGCGACTTCTATGTTGATGAACCACCCAGGAATTGCGATCGTATTAGCAACTGGTGGATCAGGCATGGTAAAATCAGCTTATTCAACTGGTAAACCAGCTTTAGGTGTAGGACCGGGTAACGTTCCTGCTTATATCGAAAAAACAGCAAAAGTAAAACGTGCAGTCAATGACTTGATCGTATCTAAAACATTCGATAACGGAATGATCTGTGCTTCTGAGCAAGCGGTCATCGTAGACAAAGAAATCTATGCAGCCGTAAAAGCGGAATTCCAAGCGCATCAAGTTTACTTCGTTAAACCAGCAGAACTTTCAAAACTAGAAGATGCTGTGATGAATGAAGGAAAATATGCTGTAAACCCAGCAATCGTTGGACATTCAGCAATGGATATCGCAAAATTAGCAGGTATCAAAGTGCCTGAAGGAACAAAATTATTAGTGGCAGAATTAGAAGGCGTAGGTCCTGAATATCCACTTTCACGTGAGAAACTTTCACCAGTTTTAGCAATGGTCAAATCAAACAGTACAGAACATGCCTTTGAATTATGTGAAGGAATGTTGAATCTTGGTGGATTAGGACATACAGCTGTCATCCATTCAGAAAACGAAGATTTACATGTGCAATTCGGTCTACGCATGAAAGCTTGCCGTATCTTAGTCAACACACCATCAGCAGAAGGCGGAATCGGAAACATCTATAACGAAATGATTCCATCATTGACACTAGGTTGTGGGTCATACGGAAAGAATTCTGTTTCAAGAAACGTATCAGCAGTCAACTTAATCAACGTCAAAACTGTAGCGAAACGGAGAAATAACATGCAATGGTTCAAATTACCACCAAAAATCTTCTTTGAAAAGAACTCTTTGCTTTACTTGGAAAAAATGGAAAATGTGGAACGTGTCATGATCGTTTGTGACCCAGGTATGGTCCAATTTGGCTACTGCGACACAGTAAGAGAAGTATTAGCACGTCGTAAAAATGATGTGAAGATCGAGATCTTCTCAGATGTTGAGCCAAACCCTTCAACAAACACAGTTTATGCTGGAACAAAAATGATGGCGGACTTCAAACCAGATACAGTGATCGCTCTTGGTGGTGGATCTGCAATGGATGCGGCGAAAGGCATGTGGATGTTCTATGAGCACCCAGATACTTCATTCTTTGGCGCAAAACAAAAATTCCTAGATATCCGTAAACGTACGTACAAAATCGACAAACCTGAAAAAACACAGTTTGTATGTATCCCAACAACATCAGGAACTGGTTCAGAAGTAACACCATTCGCAGTAATCACAGATAGCGAAACACATGTGAAATATCCATTAGCTGACTACGCATTGACACCAGATGTGGCAATCGTTGACCCACAATTTGTTATGTCAGTACCAGCTTCTGTTACAGCAGATACAGGTATGGACGTATTGACACATGCCATCGAATCTTATGTTTCTGTCATGGCTTCTGACTACACTCGTGGTTTGAGTTTACAAGCAATCAAATTAGTCTTTGACTACTTGGAAAAATCAGTGAAAACACCTGATATGGAATCACGTGAGAAAATGCATAATGCGTCAACAATGGCTGGTATGGCCTTTGCAAATGCCTTCTTAGGAATTTGTCACTCAGTTGCGCATAAAATCGGTGGAGAATACGGTATTCCTCATGGACGTACGAATGCGATCCTATTACCGCATATCATCCGCTACAATGCGAAAGACCCGCAAAAACATGCAATGTTCCCTAAATATGACTACTTCCGTGCGGATACAGACTACGCAGATATCGCGAAGTTCTTAGGCTTGAAAGGGAAAACAACAGCAGAGCTTGTGGACGCATTGGCAACAGCTGTTAGCGACTTAGGAAAAGCTGTCGGTATCGACATGAGCTTGAAAGCACAAGGTGTGACTCAAGAAACATTAGATACAACAGTTGATCGTATGGCTGAATTAGCTTACGAAGATCAATGTACAACAGCGAATCCAAAAGAGCCATTGATCAGCGAATTGAAACAAATCATTATCGATGCATATAATGCATAATTCATAACTAAAAGTTGTCCCAACAACGGATCAAGCATGAGAGAATCGTCTCACTTGGTCCGTTGTTTTTTTACTTTTAGTCAGAGGTGGAAAAAAGGGAAGAACTTCTGGGAAAGCTAGGCAGTTCATTACATTTTTTTCCTGAATTTTAAAAAAAGAGTATTAGATTATTGGAATAATAAGTCGTTCATGAATGCGCTGTGCTACTATTTTTCTATATAAAGGAGATGAGCGCTTGAAAAAATATTTGTTTAGTTTGTTGTGTGCATGTATCGTTTCTCTCGGACTATCCTTTCTTTTAGAACGAGAGACCTTACGTAACATTGGGATCGGTTTGCTCTTAATCGGTATTGCGCTTTCCGGAACAGCAGTGTCAGGCGATCGGATGCGGGCGAATCAGGAAAATAGCGAGTTGGGTTTTCGTAAGAACTACTTTTGGTTTCCGTTACTTGCTTGTCTGCCATTTTTTATGGTGTATACTTTTTTATAAAGGGTGATTCTAAAGCCATGACGAGAGGCAAGCGTCATGGTTTTTGTTTTGTTCGCGCTTTTTTGGTCAAATTCATTAATAATGTTGTTATGTCAATTTTAGATAGTTTTTGTTCAAACGATGCTATTTATTGAGAAAGCGTTTACTGATATATTAACAACATAGAATGAAAGCGATTTAAAAAGGAGCGAAACAAATGATCATTAAAGAAAAAATATTTGTGGAAAAAGAAGTAGTGGAGAAAACGATTGATCGATTAGTCGAGAATTTGACGACGATCAAAGATGATTCAGGTGAATTTTTATTGGATTTTGATGGGCTGAAGGTGGACGACAAAAGTTGGACAGTGTGGAATTGGCCTCAAGGTGTAGGGTTGTATGGCATCTATAAAAATTATCAGCTGACTAAAAATCCTCGTGCAGTGGAAGTAGTGAATGAGTGGTTTGAGGCACGGATGCAAGAGGGCGCACCGCCAAAGAACGTCAATACGATGGCACCGATCCTTACGATGGCGTATTTATATGAAGAGACGCAAGATACACGTTACTTGCCTTATTTGCAACAGTGGGCGGAATGGGTCATGCATGATATGCCAAGGACGGAAGAAGACGGGTTACAACACGCTACATATGGTCCGGAAAATAAGAATCAATTATGGGACGATACATTGATGATGACTGTTTTGCCATTAGCAAAAATCGGTAAGCTTCTGGATCGTCCAGAATACTTAGAGGAAGCTAGATATCAATTTATGATCCATATCAAATACTTGATGGATAAACGTACAGGACTGTGGTACCACGGATGGACATTTGAAGGAAACCACAATTATGCGGAAGCATTTTGGGGGCGTGGAAATTGTTGGTTGACCATTGCGATTCCTGAAATCATCGCGATTCTTGAATTGAAAGAAGGAGATGCTTTCCGTAAATTGTTGATCGAAACACTAGAAGCACAAGTGCAAACCTTGGCAGAATATCAATCAGAAAGCGGCTTATGGCATACCTTGATCGATGATCCAACTTCTTACGTAGAATCATCTGCGACAGCAGGGTTTGCTTACGGTATTTTAAAAGCGGTACATGAGCGCTATTTGCCAAAAAAATATCTAGAGACTGCGTACCGTGCGATCCAAGGGTTACTTGATCAAGTTGATGAAACTGGTGAAGTGCAAAATGTTTCCGTAGGTACAGGAATGGGTGATGATTTGGAGTTTTATCGTACGATTGGAAAGACTGCGATGCCTTATGGGCAGTCATTACTTGTTTTGTGTCTGACAGAATTGCTTGTATCGTATTGTTAACTGAAAGGAGAAATACATGAAAAAAACACTTGCTTTTGCTTTGCTAGGAATTATCGGTTTGAGTGGTTGTGGTAGTCAGTCAAGTGTCGGTACTGTGGCAGAAGCGGAAGAGCAGATCACGTTACGTTTTGCCTATGCCAGTAATAGTCAGCCAGTAATCGATGCGATGAATAAATTCGGAGAGTTAGTCGAGGAGAAAACAGACGGTTCTGTCACAGTAAAATATTTCCCTGATGGTCAGTTGGGAGGCGAACGTGAGTTGATCGAACTGACACAATCCGGTGCGATTGATTTTACGAAAGTCAGTGCTTCAGCATTAGAAAGCTTTTCTAAAGTCTATTCGATTTTTTCAGTTCCTTACTTGTTCAATGATGAGCAACATTTCTTCAATGTCATGGAAAATGAAGAAATCATGCAGTCTATCTATGAATCAACATCCGATCTAGGTTTTTCTGGTCTCACCTATTATGATTCCGGACAACGTAGTTTTTATATGGTTGATGGACCGATCCATACACCCGATGATTTAAGAGGAAAAAAAATTCGAGTGATGCAAAGTGAAACAGCCATTCGAATGGTGGAATTATTAGGTGGCTCGCCTGTGCCGATGGGAAGTGATGAAGTGTACACTTCGCTACAGTCAAACTTGATCAATGGCTCAGAGAACAATGAGTTTGTTCTATATACAGCAGGACATGGCGGTGTAGCAAAGTATTATTCTTATGATGAGCATACCCGCGTACCAGACATCATCATTATGAACGATGCGATCAAAGAACGTTTGACTGCGGAACAACAACAAGCAATCGATGAAGCAGCAAAAGAATCCACGGTTTTTGAAATCGAAGCCTTTGCTCAAGCGATTGAGGAAGAAAAGAGGCTAGCAACCGAAGAATACGGCGTTCAGTTCAATGAAGTAGACAATGCGCCATTTCGTGAAGCCGTCGCACCGCTGCATGATGAATTCAAAAATAATCCGGACTTTCAAGCACTTTATCAAATGATCCAAGAAGAAGGGGTGTAACAGATGAAAGCAGTAATGAGTCGACTGTTGGAACTAGTAGGAGCGTGTCTGCTGATCAGCATGATCGTGATTGTTTTGTGGCAAGTTTTTTCACGAACGATTTTAGGGAATCCCAATACAGTAACGGAAGAGTTAGTGCGTTTTGGACTAGTTTGGTTTGCCATGCTTTCTTCTGCCTATGTTGTTGGTCAAAAAGGTCACTTAGCGGTCACTTTGCTGAGTGAGAAACTAACTGGTAAAAAAGCCAATGTATTGGAAATCGTCGTTCAGTGTCTATTTTTGGCTTTTGCCGTAACAATCATGGTTTATGGTGGTTGGAATGCCGTCACGTTGACAATGGGACAAATTTCGCCGTCATTAGGTATTCCGATGGGCTATGTCTATTTATCGGTCCCAGTCTCAGGTGTGTTGATCATCATTTATAGTTTGATCAATTTGCTTGAGGCAATGAATGGGAAATCTGTCGTTCAGGAAAAAGGATAGGGGGAATTTGATGGCTTTAGAAGCAGGTGCAATTTTATTTTTTGTTTTTGTCTTTTTGTTGATCGTTGGCATGCCGATTGCAATCAGTATTGCTTTTTCATCGATGGTCACATTGTTATTAGTGATACCTTTTGACGTATCAGCGTTTAGTTCTGCACAAAAAATGGTCGGTAGTATCAATAGTTTCTCGCTGATTGCCATTCCATTTTTTGTTTTTTCGGGAATCATAATGAATCATGGTGGGATCGCCAAGAAATTAGTTGATTTTGCCATGTTGTTCGTTGGACGAATCCCAGGCTCTTTAGCGCATACGAATGTTTTAGGAAATGCGTTGTTCGGTTCGATCTCCAGTTCAGCGATTGCTGCGTCGACAGCGATTGGTGGGGTGTTGATCCCACAACAAGTAGAAGAAGGCTATGACCGCAAATTTGCGACAGCCGTTAACATTGCTTCAGCACCTACAGGGATGGTGATTCCGCCAAGTACTGCGTTCATCATGTACTCTCTAGTCGCCGGAGGAGCTTCAATTTCCGCTTTATTCATGGGCGGTTACCTTGTCGGGGCACTGTGGTCGCTAGGGATCATGTTGGTTGCATTTGTGGTGGCGAAGAAAAATAAGTATCCGACAGTCCAAAAAGGGCAAGGGAAGCAAGTTGGCAAAGTGTTAAAAGAAGCGATCCCAAGCTTGGCGTTGATCGTGATCATCATCGGTGGTATTTTGACTGGGATCTTTACGGCGATTGAAGCATCAGCGATTGCCGTATTGTACTCCTTATTGATTTCCTTGTTCTACTATAAGACGGTGAAAGTAAAAGATATACCTAAGATGTTGGTCCAATCTGTCGCGATGTCTGGAACGATCATGTTTTTATTAGCAACGTCTTCCATGATGTCTTTTGCGATGGCATTTACAGGGATACCTCAAGCAATCAGTAGTTTGATCATTGGGGTCACTGATAATCGATTCATTATTTTATTACTGATAAATATCATTTTATTACTTGTTGGGATGTTTATGGATGTCGCTCCAGCTATTTTGATCTTTACGCCGATTTTCTTACCGATTGCGACAAGTGTTGGCGTCGATCCGGTACATTATGGACTATTTTCAATCATGAATCTGTGTGTTGGCTCGATCACTCCGCCAGTTGGGACAGGTCTTTATGTAGGTGCAAGTGTCGGTGGTGTGAAAGCAGAAAAAATGTTGAAACCATTGTTACCATTTTATGGTGTCATCTTAGCTGTTTTATTTTTGATTACGTATTTCCCGCAAATCGTGATGTGGCTGCCGGATCTTTTAGGATAAAGGGGGAGAAAGGATGAAATTAAACCTAGTTGCTAGAGGTCATGATTTGACCACTGTACAAAGCGTGGATGATCTAGCAAAAAAAGCGAGCGAACAAGAAATTTCTACGCTACAATTAGCATTAAGTAGATCTTTTCCTGATCTCGCGACAGATAGTCACGCAATCAATCCCGGTATGGGGCATTATATAAAACAGTCCTTAGCAAAAGAAGACGTGAGTGTCGGTATTTTGAGCTGTTATATCAACATGATCCATCCTAACTTATCTGTTCGAGAAACCGTACTGCGACAATTTGAACGATACCTCCAATATGCTGCTAGTTTTGGGGCAACAATGGTCGCAACTGAGACGGGGAGTGTAAGTGAAGCTGGTTATACAGAGAAGAATTTTTCGGATGAGGCCTTTTCACAAATCGTTGAAGCGATTCGCCAATTAGTGCGAGCTGGAGAAAGACATCGAATGATGGTCGGGATCGAACCAGGCTTGAATCATCCGCTGTATTCGCTTGATCGTGTAGCAGAGTTGATTGCAACGATCGATTCGGACTATTTAGGGATCATTTTAGATCCAACCAACTTGATCACTGCAGAAAATCATCACCAACAAGTCGGATTAGTGGAAGAAGCCTTTGAACGTTTTGGAGAAAAAATTTGCGGATTGCATCTAAAAGACTATCTCGTTTCTGATGAAGGGGAGATTGTCCCAGTTGATCTAGGTACGGGAATGATTGATTATGAAGCAATCGTAAAAATCGCGCAGAAGCATCGGCCATATCTTTATATCGTGTTAGAAGAAACAAAAGATAGTGCGCTAAAACACGCGGTGTCAGTACTGGATCACGTCACTGGATAAGAAAGCGAAGGAATGCACGTTTGCTCATTGTTGAGCAATTGGAAAGGGGAGATAGGCATGGAGAAAAAACACATCAATGGAAAAGAAGTCAACACGATGATCTCTGATCAATATGAGATTTATCACGTGAAAGATATCGTTAGCCAAAATAAAACGGTCTATCATCATCATGATTTCTATGAGATCCACGCCACTTTGGAGGGAGAAGCCATTTTTTATTTAGATGGCCGCCAATTTACGATCCAAGCAGGAAATGTCTTATTGATCCACTCAAGAGATCTTCATCGGATCGTTCGACAATCAACAGACGTATTTGAGCGAGTCTACATGTTTATCACCCCTGCATTCTTGGAAAGGCGTTCCACTAAATGGTCGAATCTATCTGCCTGTTTTTGGCCAATCGGTGAAAGACGAAGCCGGATATTACATATCGAACCGCAAATATTAAAAGAAAAACTCGCCTTTGTTGATCAAACGTTGGATCGTAAAGATTATGGTGCAGATATTCGCTATGAACAAGCATTAGTCGAATATCTGATCTTTCTCAATCGGATGGTACAGTTGGAAGAGCATATTTCTGAAGAAAATTTTACTGTACCGAATGAACGCTTAGAAAAAATGATCCAATTTGTCGCGAAGAATCTCAGCGAACCGCTGACCCTCAAAGAGATGGAAAAAGAGTTTTTTATCAGTAAATATCATGTGACCAGAGAATTCAAAAAATATACAGGCTTTACCTTCCATCAATACGTGATGAAGAAGAAACTACTCTATTCAAAACAGCTATTAAGAGAATATGGCAGTTCAAGTTCCATTTACAGTAAATGTGGCTTCGCCTCCTATCCGCATTATTTGCGGGCGTTCAAAGCCGAATTTGGCTTGACGCCGAAAGAATTTTTGAAAAAAGATTTGGCAGGAGAGTTTGTCCATTACGCACATTATGAAGAAGAAAATAAAGAACCCTTTTAAATTTGCCTTCTTTCCGATATAATTTCCTATATAGAAATAGGAGAGTGTAATATGGAAAATAAAAAACCTTATGGAACCGTTCTAATCAAAGCTTCACATATTTTAGATTATTTAGCAGAGCATCCAGATGCTTCGTTGCAAGAAATTGCTAAAGGCAGCAACATGACCTCATCTACGACATTAAAAATCTTAGATACTTTGTCATTGATTGGCTACGTAAATAAAAATCAAGAAAAGAATTACCGTTTAGGTGCGAAACTCGTTCGATATGCAAACAAAAATATCGATCAAATCGATCTCGTAGAACGGACTTTACCATTCTTGGAAAAATTACAGCAAACAATTGATGAAACCATTCATTTAGGTATTTTAGATAATAATGAGATTCTCTACGTCAATAAATTAGACCCTAAAAATCAAACGATCCGCATGTCTTCGAAAATCGGTATTACCAGACCGTTGTATAGCTCAGCAATGGGAAAAGCTGTACTAGCACATTTTACGGACGAGCAATATCAACAGTATATTGAACAATGTCCGTTGATTCCATTTACAGAATATACCATCACCAATCCATTGAAATTAAAAAAAGAAATCCAACAAGTCGAACAGACAAAAATTGCTTTTGATGATGAAGAAGTCGAAAAAGATATTTTCTGTATCGGTACTTCTTTAGTTCATGACCAGCAAATAGTTGGGGCATTCAGTGTCAGTATGCCGAAGTATCGATTGAGTGAGGAAAGTAAGGCTCAAATCATTCAAACAATTTTAAAAACAAAGGAAGAAATCGAAAAAACTTTTGCAAATAGCTAAAAAGCGTTTGCATTTTTTTTTTCCTGCCGTATAATAAAGATGTAAATTTCTTTATTGTAAAATATGATTTCCAAATAAGAAATGGGTGGGGAAATGAAAAAAATGGATATCTTATCTCGCTTGAAGCAAGCGGGGGTTATTGCAGTTGTACGTGGAGCAACAGCTGAAGAAGCATTAAATGCGTGTCATGCTATTATCAAAGGTGGATTAACAGGCATTGAATTAACTTTTACGGTGCCTCAAGCAGATCTAGTAATCAAAGAATTGGTAACAACTTATAAAGATCAAAATGATGTAGTGATCGGTGCAGGGACAGTGTTAGATGCGTTCACCGCACGTTTAGCGATATTGGCAGGTGCTGAGTATATCGTCAGTCCTTGTTTTGATCAGGAAACTGCAGAACTCTGTAATTTATACCAAGTCCCATACTTACCGGGCTGTATGACGATCGATGAAATCAAAACAGCACTAAAAAGTGGTGTAGATATCGTCAAATTATTTCCTGGAAGTGCTTTCGGACCAAGTATTATTTCTGCATTCAAAGCACCGATGCCACATGTCAATATCATGCCAACTGGTGGAGTCAGCTTAGAAAATATGAAGGATTGGTTCGATGCAGGCGTGGTCACTGTAGGTGTTGGCGGAAACTTACTTGCTCCAGCAGCTCATGGGGATTTTGAAGAAGTGACAAAAGTCGCTCAACAATATGCAACAAAAATGAAAGAAATTGTGGGGTAACCGCTCATGGGAAGAGTTGTTACACTTGGAGAAATCATGCTGCGCTTGTCAACAGAACAAGGGCAGCGGTTGCAAGACAGTGATCGTTTTTGCGCGCATTACGGTGGTGGGGAAGCGAATGTCGCGATCTCATTAGCAAATTACGGACATAGGGTTTCGTTCATGTCAAAAGTCCCAGAGCATTCACTAGGACTGGCAGTCGAAAAACACTTACGAAGCTATGGGGTAGATACTAGCCTACTGTTAAAAGGCGGCCCTCGGCTCGGCACATATTATATGGAAACAGGAATCGGTGAACGAGCAGCGTCGGTCATCTATGATCGTGCCGGTTCCAGTTTTGCGGTCATGGATCACTTGGAGTGGTCACTAGCGGACTGTTTTAAAGAAGTCGATATCTTCCATGTTTCAGGAATCACACCGGCATTATCAGAAAATTGGCGATGGCTGACCAAAGAAATCATGGAGGCAGCCAAAGAGGCAGGTTGTCAAATCAGTTTTGATATCAATTACCGAGGGAAGCTGTGGACACAGCAAGAAGCGGGTCAGGCTTTAGAGCAATTATTACCGCTCGTGGACATTTGTTCAGCTGGAGAAATGGATGCGCTCTATTTATTGGGGATTGAACAAGCACCTCGATCGACAGAAGATCCGCTCATTTATTATTACGAAAAAATGCAAGAAAAATTTCCTAACATCCAAACGTTTTATTCAACAAAACGCACGGTGCATTCAGCGAGTGCAAATGACTTGCAAGGTACCTTATGGATGAATGGTCAATATGTTGAATCACCGGTTCACCAAATCACGTCGATCGTTGATCGTGTAGGTGGTGGCGATGCGTTTGCTGGTGGTTTGCTTCATGGAATCTTAGAGGAGATGCAGCCGCAAGAAATCATTGCTTTCGCCACAGCAGCCTCTGCATTGAAACATACCATTCATGGGGATTGCAATCAATTTAATCAATCCGAAGTTGCTGGTTTTATCGCCAGCGGTTCTGGAAAAATCATTCGATAAAGGAGAGTCTATCAACATGCAAGAAATGGAAACACGTTATACACATAGTCCAGAGGATATTCGTCATTACTCAACGGAGCAATTAAGAAATGAATTTTTAGTAGAGAAAGTCTTTGTTCCAGGCAAGATCAGCCTTACTTATACGCACAATGATCGTATGATCTTTGGCGGAGTGACACCAACGACCAAGGAGTTGGAAATCACATTAGATAAAGAATTAGGCGTTACTTATTTCTTAGAACGTCGCGAGCTTGGTGTGATCAATATCGGTGGGCCAGGATTTATTGAGATCGATGGCGAAAAAGAAGAAATGAAGAAACAAGATGGTTACTACATCGGCAAAGAAACAAAACATGTGGTGTTCTCTTCAGTCGATCCGGAAAACCCAGCAAAATTTTATATCAGTTCAGTGCCAGCGCATCATAAATATCCAAATGTAAAAATCAGCATCGACCAAGTAAAACCGATGGAAACAGGAGAAGGTGTGACGTTGAATGAACGTAAAATCTACCAATACATCCATCCAAACGTGTGTGAGAGCTGTCAGTTACAGATGGGTTACACCATTTTAGAGCCAGGTAGTTCATGGAACACCATGCCTTGTCATACACATGAACGACGTATGGAAGCGTATGTTTACTTTGATTATGCGAACGAAGACACACGGGTTTTCCATATGATGGGTAAACCAGATGAAACAAAACATTTAGTTGTAGATAATGAACAAGCAGTGATTTCACCGAGCTGGTCGATCCACTCAGGTGTTGGGACAAGTAATTATTCGTTTATCTGGGCAATGTGCGGCGAAAATATCACGTACACAGATATGGATATGGTATCAATGGATCAATTGAAATAAGAAAGGGAGATGAAAATGTCATTCAATATGGAAATGTTTCGCTTAGATAATAAAGTCGCTTTAGTTACCGGAGCCGTCTACGGAATCGGTTTTGAGATCGCCCGCTCATTAGCAGAAGCTGGGGCAACAATCGTATTTAACAATCTAACTCAGGAATCAGTAGATGAAGGAATTGCCAACTATAAAGAAATCGGCATTGAAGCAAAAGGTTATGTTTGTGATGTCACTGATGAGTCAGCTGTACAAGCAATGGTCCAACAAATTAAATCAGAAGTTGGGGCAATCGATATTTTGGTGAATAATGCAGGAATCATCAAACGGACACCGATGATCGAGATGGATGCGGCGGATTTCCGTCAAGTCATCGACGTGGACTTGAATGCACCATTCATCATGTCTAAAGCAGTGATCCCTGATATGATTGAAAAAGGTGGCGGAAAAATCATCAATATTTGTTCAATGATGAGTGAGCTTGGTCGTGAAACAGTCAGTGCCTATGCTGCTGCTAAAGGTGGATTGAAAATGTTGACGAAAAATATTGCTTCAGAATATGGACAATACAACATCCAATGTAATGGGATCGGACCAGGTTATATCGCGACACCACAAACTGCGCCATTAAGAGAAACACAAGAAAATGGGGAGCGTCATCCATTTGATCAATTCATCGTTGGCCGTACACCAGCCGCTCGTTGGGGCGATCCAATCGATTTAGCTGGACCATCTGTCTTCTTAGCATCGAATGCTTCAGACTTCGTGAATGGGCATGTGTTATACGTCGATGGCGGTATCTTAGCTTATATCGGAAAACAACCATAATAAACAAAAAATGGCGAGTGCTTTGTATGCACTCGTCATTTTTATTTACGTCGCCCATATTTCGACAATGGAATATCTCTTGCCTCACACCATTCTTTGACGGGGCCAGACAAAATCAAGGATTGCTTTGTTAAATCACTCGTTTTTGTGGCGCCAACCATGGTATAGAGCATCCGGAGCTCTTCTTGCCACTGTGCCATCAGAGCAATCGTTTCCTCGACACCGTATGTCATATAATGCGTTAAAATCGTTCCGGAAATCCCCACAGCATTCGCACCAAGGCACAAAGCTTTAAAGATATCATAAGCGTTTCGTATACCACCAGAAGCAATGATTTCGACATTCGTGTTTGCTTCATTTGCTTCAAGGAGAGAGGACACAGTAGACTGTCCCCAATCAGTCAGATAAGCCAATTCACGTTTTTTACGACGAGCATTCTCGATTTGCGTGAAACTCGTGCCGCTACGCCCACTGACATCGATCGTTCGGATACCTAATTCCGCTAATTCAATGATGGTTTCTCTAGTCATCCCAAAGCCCACTTCTTTGACGATCACTGGTACATCAAGAGTTTGTTGGATTTCTGAAATCAGTTCCTTCCATTGTGAAAAATCACGATCCCCTTCAGGCATGACTAACTCTTGCGGCGCATTTAAATGGATTTGTAACGCATCTGCATTGAAGAGTTGTACGGCTTCTTTGGCACGTGCAACAGAAGTGCCAGCACCGACATTCGCTAAGATTTTTCCTTCAGGATAGACATCTCGCATGATAGTATAAGAATCTGCGACAGAAGGATCCTTTAACGCGGCACTAACAGAACCGGTAGCAATCATCAACCCAGCACTTTTGGCAATTTGTGCAAGGTCATGATTGATTTTTTTTGTTTTTTCGCTACCACCTGTCATAGCATTGATGTAAAACGGGCTCGAAAGAACAAACCCTGCAACTTCTGTCGTGAGCGATACCTGTGCAACATTGCTCTGTGGGAGAGGATGATGAACGAGCCGAACGAAGTCAAATTCATTTTTCTGTTTATTATGGAATGCTTTGGCTAATGAGACATGTTCATCTTTTCGATTCATAATTTGTCCTCTTTCTGTTGATGGTAGACATGCAGTGGAAGAGGAGTGATCTCAGCTTCTTCCCACGCACTCATCAACGGTAGGATGCCTGACTTTTGATCGACGATCACGATACCGCAATCCCCGCCACCAGCACCAGAAGATTTCGCCGCACCTTCAAATTGTTCAGCTAAACAACATAGCTTATTTAATGCGGGTGTTTCGATCAAGACGCCAGTGATAGCAGATAAATCACGTAATAACTCTCTGTTTTTACGAATCATATCTTGGATCAAAGCGACATCGTTTTCTTTGAATCCTTGGATCATCGTGTTGACGCAACGCGTGCTATCTTCAAGAAATTGTTGATAAGCTGCCATTTTATCTTCACGAGAGCGATGCACTTGGTCAACTAAGTCAGAAGTAGAGGCAGGGCTTCCAGTCCAACCAATCAATAAACGGAGATCTTCCGGTGTATACAATGGTTCGATGGATAAGCCAGGCCAATCCAGAGCTAATAATTCGCTGATCGTTTTGTTTGATTCTTGTTCTTTAAGCCATTGGTGGTCAAAAGTGGAAAACGCAATCCAACCACCGTAACAGCTAGCCGCAATATCGCCACAAGAACCATTGTCTTGGACAGCAAGGTTCGCTAACGCTGCAATTTTAAAAATCTCAAGCTGAGACAAATTCAGTGCATAAAATTGGTTCAACGCTCGAACAGTCGCTACTGCCACTGCACCACTCGAACCTAGGCCGTACTTTCTACCATTTGAGCTATCTAACTCGCTCGTTACCTTCAAATCATAGAATGAAAGAAGAATGTTCTTTTCTTGCGCATATTTTTCAGTTAAACGTATGGCCGCAAGAATATAATGGAATGGATTTTCACGGATATCCAAAACGAGTTCGCCTTTTCGTCGAGTCCAACGCACAGGCATCTCGCTGTATTGTGCGGATTGGATACTTCCGACTTTCCGAGCAGCTTCTACTGTCACTGTGACAAATTGATCAACTGCCACGATGATTGCAGGATGTCCTGTTTCGACCACTGCATATTCTCCAGCGATATAAAGTTTTCCGGGTGCAGACACTTCAACCATAAAAATCTCCCTTTATTCAATAATCGTGATTCCTTGCCCAGCATGAGCAACGATCACTTGTTGTCGGCTAAATAATTCAATGAATTTTTCTTGAACCGCCGTTTGATTTTTCTTTTCAACTAACACTTTGACATTTGGCCCCGCATCCATGGTGAAATAGCAAGGAATTCCTGACGCACGTAGTTCACGAACTGCTTGCATCGCCTTTAAACTGTCAGGTGACCAATACGTAAATGGCGGTGTAGCGGCTAACGTTGTGCCGTGCATCTTCAAGCCGTTTCGTTCCATGACCTCACCAAGTGTTTGGAACGCTTTTTCAGTGATAGCTTGCTTCAATTCCAGTAAGTCATTTTCGACTGAATCAAGCCAGCCTTGATAAAAATGCGAAGTTTCAACTGTGCGACGCATGCCGTCACGACTGGAAACATCTTTTTGCTGGTCGTTGATCAAGACAAAGACCATCGCTAGATCCTCTTCAAAACCGTTCGAAGGGATTTGTTGCGCGTAAGAGGTTTGATCGTCGTGGCCTTTTTCCCATTCGACAAAGCCGCCAAAAATACTACGACAAGCAGAACCGGAGCCGCGACGAGCAAGTCTAGATAAGGCTTGTTGATCCAAACCGAGTCCTAAAGCTTCATTACAAGCACCAGCTAATGCAGCTAGTCCGCTTGCAGAAGAAGCTAACCCTGCGGCTGTGGGAACGAAATTGTGACTAATTACTTTTGCGTGTTTGTTTATATTCGCTTGTTTGCGTACAAGATCAAGGAAGCGGCTGATTTTTTTCGTCGCAGCTTCTGTTTGTAACTCATCGTCTAAATAGAACAGATCGTTCGTGAATGTATCTGAAAAAATCACTTCGGTTTCTGTATAGAAAGCATCGAGAGTGAGAGATAAACTGTTATTCATTGGAAGAATCAATTCTTCGTTTTTTTTGCCCCAATATTTGATCAAGGCGATATTTGTATAAGCCCGGGCTTTACCTTTAAGCATAGGTATGTACTCCTAATCCTTGAATCCAAGTTTCAGCTGCACCTGCTTCAATTAGTGCATGGCTGATTTCTTGAGCTTCTTTTTTTGTTTGTGCTAAGGCAATCATACATCCGCCTCGTCCACCACCAGTCAATTTTGCGCCTAAAGCGCCAGCAGTGCGAGCGGTAGTGATCAGAGTATCTAAAAAGTCATTGCTGATCGTTAAACTTTTCAGGATGAGCTGAGCATCATTCATTGCCTCAGCCAGGTTTTCTGGTGAGTTGTCGATGATTGCTTTTTTAGCTTGTTTCGTCAAGTATCCTAGTTGTTGGATTTTTTGTCCAGTTTTCTGCGCATCTTTTTCAAAAAGGTGTGCCACATCTTTCACCGCCGCACGGGTTTGTCCTTTGATTCCTGTGTCAGCGACGATCAAGAAAGCATCGATATTCAACGAGAAATAATCAAAAGGATGTCCTTTCGTGAAATAGATCGGTTCGAGTCCACTTGTTGCGGCAGCATCGATGCCACTGGGATTTCCATGAGCGATTTTTTCAGAAATTTGCACATGTCCCAATAATTGCTCTCGGGATAGCGGCAATTCATAGGCTGAATAAAAAGCTCGTGTGATCGCAGTAGCAACAGCTGCGCTGGAGCCCATCCCACGTTCTGCGGGAACGGTACTCTTAATATCCAAGTGCAACGTGTCTGCTATATGGTGCTGTGCTTTTAGACCAGCAACCAACTGTTTGATATTGTTCAACGCATGAGGTGCGTCGATTAAATTTCCTGTATAGTAGGAAGAAATAAGTTGATCTTTATTGTTTGATGGGAGTGTTTCAAGTGTAGCGGTTACTTTTGTTGCATAAAACGGAAAGGCAATCGCAGGCTCGCCATAAACGACCGCATGCTCTCCCATTAAAATCAATTTCCCACTTGATTCCCCTTGGCCACAAATTGCCATAATACAACTCCTTCTTTTCCTGTAAAAGTAGCTTTTGAACAAAAAATAAAGCACCTATTACCAAGTGCGCAAGATTTGTTCAAAAAACAGTCCTTCTTTATTTTACTAAAACCAGTCCAGAAGTAAAATAAAGAATACGATTTCTCGATAAAAAACGTCATTTTCTTAATAAAATTTTGATTTTTTTAGGTAAGAAAATTCACCGAATCTATTTGACACCACAAGATATTGGGGTTATATTTAAAAACGTGATAAAAAAGCACTGTATTTAGTGGGTAAGAGAGTTGGAGGACAATTAGTGTGATTGTTTTAGCAGGAACGATAGGAGCAGGGAAATCAAGCTTAACCAAAATGATTGCTGACCATTTTAAGAGTCAGGCATTTTATGAATCGATCGATGACAACGAGGTATTGCCTTTGTTTTATGCAAACCCGGAACAATATGCGTTTTTATTGCAAATTTATTTTTTGAATAAGCGATTTGCAAGTATCAAGCAAGCGATGCAAGACGATAATAATGTGTTAGACCGTTCGATCTACGAGGATTCATTATTATTTCATTTAAATGCGGATCTAGGACGAGCAACAAAAACAGAAGTCCAAGTGTATGATGAATTACTGGCGAATATGATGGAAGAACTTCCATACGCTGCATCAAAAAAACATCCGGATCTATTAGTTCATATTCGCGTATCTTTTTCGACGATGTTGGAACGGATCGAAAAAAGAGGGCGCGCGTATGAGCAACTTTCTTTTGACCCGAATCTATATGACTATTATCAAGAATTGAATCGACGTTATGATCAATGGTATGACGCGTACAATGAAAGCCCCAAGATCCAAATCGATGGAGACTGCTTGAATTTTGTAGAAGACGCTACAGCGAAAGCACAAGTGTTGCAAATGATTGAAAAAAAGCTAGTCGAAACGCGTAGAGGACTAATCGTATAAAGCGTTCTAGCTCCAATTGAACTTTGTATTATCTAAGTAATGAATGCAAAAAAAGACAACCACAAATGAGTGATTGTCTTTTTTATTTTAATCGTCGTTTAGTCGATCAAGGGTTAGTGAGTTGAATTATTTAGGGAAGAATAGTGAGTGAGCAATTCCTGGTGCCCAGTTTGTATCACCATAGTTCAAGTGAGACTGCCAAGTGATGTAAGTCACACCGTTGTGGACAACTTCTTCACCTGCTGTATAAGAAACTGGTGAGAAGAAGCTTCCTACTGTCCATTGACGTCCAGTAACGACTTCGCCGCCACCGTTGCCATTGTCACCACCATTGTCGCCGCCATTGTCGCCGCCATTTTCATCGCGATCAGTTGTGATTGTTAATGTGTTACTTGCTTCTGAAACATCGCCTTCATTGCTGATTGCGCGAATAACAAATGAGTATTGTGTTTCAGGAGTTAAACCTTCTACTTCAAAAACAGTTTCAGAAGTTGAACCAATCAACTCGCCATTACGGAAGATATCATATTGTTTGATTCCTTTCGAGTGAGTTGAAGCTCCCCACATCAATGAAACGCTTGAGCTTGTTTGGCCCATTGAATGTAAGTTTCTAGGTGCAGTTGGTTTTTCTTCTGCAGTTTCAGATAAAGTTGTTACAGATAGAGCTGTTCTTTCAGAAACTAATCCTGTTTGGCCTACTGCTTCGATTTCATATGTGTATGTAGTTTCCGCAGTTAAGTTTTGATCGCTGAAATCTGGTGAAGCTGTATTGCCTAATAATTGACCGTCACGATAAACGTTGAATGATGAAGCATTTGCTTGTCCATCCCAAGTCAATTGAGCAGTTGAAGAAGTCACGTCAGTTGCGCGAACGTTACGTGGTGCAGTTGGTGCTACTGGAATTGCTGAGTCACCTTTCAAGTTCACGTCGATTACTTGGTAGAATGCCATTGCTGTATCGTGTACATCCCAAACTGCTAAAACAACATGGTAACCAAGACGGTCGCTAGGGATATTCACTGAGTGTGATGGGTTCGTTGCAGCTTGAGCTCCACCGTGGTTGATTGTCGTTAACAACTCAAAATCGCTACGATCTAATTGATCATTTGGATTCCAATCTGCTTTTGTAATATAGTAATGCCATTTAGTTGTACTATGAGATTGTGTATAGCGCCAAGTGAAAGTATTAGGACCTGTATTCAAGTCTTGTTTTGTCCACATTGTCGCAGTTTGGCGGTCTAAGTTGAAGTTGTTTCCAACCGCGCCGTTTGCAGAAGCGATGCGTCCGTCAGCAGGACCAGCAGCTGGGAAGCCTTTCAATGCTTCTAATGATTGTGGTTCGTAAATTACTGGACCGTATTGTGCTAATGCTGCATTGTGGTTAACTAGGCGGTCACGGTGTCCTTGATAAGAACGACTGATTGGTGACTGCACGTAACCGTGAGCTGAAGCGTCTTGTCCTCCGATAGATAATCCTACTCCTACTAAAACGCTAGAGCATAAAACTGTTGCTAAAATTTGTTTTTTCATGTTTCCCTCCATAGATAAAATGATATTTTAGATAACTAGTAAAGTCGATGTTTATTACTTGATCGATGTGTTTCGTTGTTATCTGTATTTAATATTATCAGAGAATAGCAACTTTTGATAATCTGTTTATACCGACCATTAGGTAAAATTGGGTCTTGACTCCAAGTTGTGGTAGTATTATCCCTAATATGAATAAATATTGATTTAAAGGCTATTTTATTGATTATTTTATTTGAAATTTGTTTTTTATTTTGCATATACAAAAACAAAAGGGAAATATGATGATGAAATTTTTTTTCTTTCACAAAATGAACCCTTGTAATCTGTTGTTATTTTTTAATTTTTCTCATTTATTTAACATATAAAGTTTGGAGATTGGTGTGTCATCTTTTATGGACGTAGATCTTTATATATTAACTTTTCAATTGCCCAAAACAGCAACTAGAAGCTATTCTACATATTATAGAAGGAATTGGATACAGAGAGAGTAGTGGAAGGCCTGTTAAAAAAAATCAGCACTCGCAAAATCCGAGCCGGACTTCGCAGGTGCTGACTGATTTTGAGGTCAAAACTTCGGTTTATGCCTCAACTTTATTGGAGTTTTGTTTCTATGGAACGTTTTCTATATTATCGTTTTAATTACGTTTATAAGGTTTTGTTTATTTAGGATAGAATAATGAATGAGCAATTCCAGGAGCCCAGTTAGTATCTCCATAGTTCAAGTGAGATTGCCAAGTGATATAAGTCACACCATTATGGATCACTTCTTCACCAGCTGTATATGAAACAGGTGAAAATAGGCTTCCTACTGTCCATTGACGTCCAGGAGTCACTTCACCGCCACCGTCTCCACCGTTGTCATCGCGATCAGTCGTGATTGACAATACGTTACTTGCATCAGATAATTCATCCGTGTTGCTGACTGCGCGAACTGTGAATGAGTAAGCAGTGTTTGCAGCTAATCCAGTCACGTCGAATACAGTATCGCTTGTTGAGCCGATCAATTGATTGTTACGGTAGATATTGTATTGTTTGATTCCTTTCGAGTGAGTTGAAGCACCCCACATCAATGAAACACTTGAGCTTGTTTGACCCATAGAGTGTAAATGAGTTGGTGTCGTTGGTTTTTCTTGTGTATTTTCTGTTGCTGTTTTCACTGTCAATGCTGTTTTAGCAGAGACTAAGCCAGTTTGTCCAACTGCTTCGATCTCATAGTTGTAAGAAGTATCAGCAGTTAAGTTAGCATCACTGAAATCTGGAGATGTTGTATTTCCAATCAATGCGCCATCGCGGTAAACGTTGTAAGACGCAGTATTTGCTTGACTGTTCCAAGCTAATTGTACAGTTGAAGAAGTTACGTTCGTTGCACGAACATTTTGTGGTGCAGTTGGTGCGACAGGAATTGCTGAGTCACCTTTCAAGTTGACATCGACTACTTGGTAGAAGGCAGCACCTGTATCATGGATATCCCAAACAGCTAAAACAACATGATAACCAAGACGGTCATTAGGGATATTCACTGAGTGTGAAGGATTTGTTGAAGCTTGCGCCCCACCATGATCGATCGTTGCTAATAATTCCAAATCGCTACGTTTTAATGGCGCATTTGGGTTCCAACCTACTTTAGTAATATAGTAATGCCATTTAGTTGTACGATGAGATTGTGTATAACGCCATCTGAAGGTATTCACACCTGTATCTAAGTTTTGTTTTGTCCACATTGTTTCTGTTTGGTTGTCTAGTAAAAAGCTTCCTCCAACCGCACCGTTTGCAGAAGCGATGCGTCCGTCAGCAGGACCAGCTGCTGGGAAACCTTTAGCAGTTTCTAATGATTGTGGTTCATAAATCACAGGACCATATTTTGCTACTGCTGCAGCTAAATTAACGTTACGATCCAAGTGTCCTTGATACGCACGACTGATTGGCGATTGTACGTAACCATGTGCAGAAGCATCTTGCTCCCCAATCGCTAAACTTGCTCCGAATAAAATACCCGAGCATAAAACTGTACCCAAAATTTGTTTTTTCATTTTTCCCTCCATAAGTAAAAATAGTTTTTAGATAACGAAAGAAAGAATTGGAATATTCGTCCGTTACTCTTTGTTCTGTTATCTTAAAATAAGATTATCAGAAAAAATAAGGAGATACGAACCAGTTTATACCGATGTGTAGGTAATAAAAATCACACAGATATAAATGATATAGTTTGTTATTGTGTTGGTTTTTAAGGTTTTAGTACCTTTTTTGAAAACGCGAAAAAATAGTTGTATAAATAGATACTTCTTTTTTCTTTGAATTAAAATACTCATTATTTAGTTATTTAAAATTGATAGTATGGCAGTTATATAAAATGAAAGCTATTAAGTAGACAAAGGTGACATGACTGATAAAATGATCAGTGAATTCGAATCCATAGTGGAGCTTCTTTAATAAGATTGGGAGACGTACTATAAAGTAAGAAAAAAGGTTTGACAAATAGAATTGAATTTGATAAGATAATTGAGTTGAGAAATAAAAGCAGAAGCACCCGCTTCTCGCCTTAGTTGATACAGTCACTGGGCTAGATAGTTTTCATCTATGATGTAATGTAGATGGAGTACGTGCGGGTTCTATCAAAAGAACTCGTTTTTTTATTGCCGTTTATTCGGTAAGCTTTTCTTTCTCTCATAATATTTGGAGGTGAATGACCATAGCAAAGGATATGATGGTTAACGACGGCATTCGTGCACGTGAATTACGATTGATCGGTTCAGATGGTGAGCAATTAGGAGTTAAGTCAAAAGCAGAAGCATTGCAAATTGCAGAACAATCAAACTTGGATCTTGTGTTAGTTGCTCCAGGTGCAAAACCACCAGTAGCGCGAATCATGGACTACGGAAAATACCGTTTCGAGCAACAAAAGAAAGACCGCGAAGCGCGTAAAAAACAAAAAGTGATCAATGTAAAAGAAGTTCGTTTAAGTCCAACAATTGATTTGAATGACTTCAATACAAAACTTCGTAATGCACGTAAGTTCTTAGAGAAAGGCGATAAAGTGAAAGCTTCTATCCGTTTCAAAGGCCGTGCCATTACCCACAAAGAAATTGGTCAAAAAGTCTTAGATCGCTTAGCTGAAGAAACTGCTGATATTGCAACAGTGGAACAAAAAGCGAAAATGGACGGACGCAGCATGTTCTTGACGCTGGCACCGAAAAACGACAGTAAGTAATTTGAATGACTAACTGATTGTTGGACAGTCAATAGTCGGATAACGAAAGATTTTGAGGAGGAAATATAGTCATGCCAAAACAAAAAACACACCGCGGATCAGCAAAACGTTTCAAACGTACTGGTAAAGGCGGATTGAAACGCTTCCGTGCGTTTACAAGTCACCGTTTCCACGGCAAAACTAAAAAACAACGCCGTCAATTACGTAAAGCGCGCATGGTTTCTAGTGGCGATTTCAAACGTATTCGTCAACAACTAGCAAAAATGAAATAAGAACGAAAAATCACTGAAATTTAAAGATCTATTTTTATTAGGAGGAATTATACATGGCACGTGTAAAAGGTGGAACAGTAACTCGTAAACGTCGCAAAAAAATGCTGAAATTAGCAAAAGGTTACTACGGTTCAAAACACACTTTATTTAAAACAGCAAAAGAACAAGTAATGAATTCATACAACTACGCATATCGCGATCGTCGTCAAAAGAAACGCGACTTCCGTAAATTGTGGATCGCTCGTATCAACGCAGCGGCTCGTATGAATGGCTTAAGCTACTCAAAATTGATGCATGGTTTGAAATTAGCTGAAATCGACATCAACCGCAAAATGTTAGCTGACTTGGCTGTCCACGATGCAGCAGCATTTACTGCATTAGCTGACCAAGCAAAAGACGCTTTAAGCAAATAATCAAACTAACGTTGTTACATCAACGTTTACCCCGCCTTTATTGAGCGGGGTTTTTATTTTTCCTCAGATTGTTTTCGCGAGACATATAACTATCAAATAGCAATGCACTTTCTTCTTGTCAGCATTTCGTGGTGTGGGCATAAACGTTCATTGTTGTTTTGGTGTGTTACTTGTGTCCTAAGCGGTCTTGTTACATCACTTCGTACGATTCTTGAAGTGAGGAAAGCATCCTTGTCATATCAGTCGATTAAAAAATATCGGAAGATTAATAAAAAGTGTTGTTTTATTTAAGAGCATCCAATGATTTTAAATGTTATAATAATATTCGTAAGTGTTCACTTAAATAATTGTTGGAAGGAAAGAATGAAATGAATCGAATAATCGATAGTGTCTGCAAGCATAAAAAGATGATAGTGATTGTTTCTGTCTATCTAGTCATGGTCATCTTGAATTTTTTAACACCATTGATTGCAGATGATATTGAATACATGTACAAAACGACAAGTTTTTCAACTATTCTCCATGACGAATATCTACAATACATGAATTGGACTGGTCGATCAGTGGTTCACATCATTGCACGTTTATTTTTATTGATGCCGAAAGTCGTATTCAATTTTATGAATCCGTTGATTTATGTTTTGCTAACCCTTTTGATCTATAAAATATCAACAAAAGATCATAAGAATTTTTATGTGTTTAAATATTTGATGATCAATTTGTTGATTTGGTTATTTATCCCAACTTTTGGACAAACGATCTTATGGGAGACTGGAGCGGCGAATTATCTATGGGGCGGCATCATCATCGTTAGCTTCCTTTTCTTGTATCACCGCTATTATACAAAAGGTCAAGAATTACCATTCAATCAACCATTGCAAATTATCTTTATGACAATTTTGGGGATTCTTGCCGGATGGTGTAATGAAAATACATCTGGTGGAGCGATTCTTGTTGTTTTAGGTTATCTCTATTTTATTTATAAAGAAAAACGACCAATGAAAGCATGGTTATTCACAGGTTTAGGTGGAGCAATCTTTGGACTATTGATGATGGTTGCAGCGCCTGGAAATGCGATACGAGCAACTTATTTTGATCGTAGTACATGGTCATTTGCGCGTAAATTATATACTGGTGTTTTTGGGATTACACGTACTCTATACGAAAATAGTTTGCAATTATTTATTTTAACGGCGATTTTAATTGCGCTAGGTATTATTTTTAATCAACATAAAAACTGGTTCCGACTTTCATATGTATATATTCTTGCTGGACTAGCAACTATCTATGTATTATCTCTTTCACCAACTGGACTTAACTGGGGGCGTTCATTCTTTGGAGGCGCATTGTACATTATCATTGCGATGTTACTTGAATGGCCAGATAAATTATCGAAGACAACAGCTGGTAGTTTTTATAGTGTGATCAGTGCAGTCTTGATCGTTCAATTTTTGTTTACATTTGTCATAGGTGCGAATGGAATCGTTCAATCTTACCGAGATATCAACGAGCAATACCGTTATGTGGAGAACCAAAAAAAGCAAGGGAATCTGAATCCTTTGATTGCTGATTTCAATGCAAATGAAGGGATGCCCTATCCTGCATATTCTAGTGCGTTGTCACACGTGGGGGCAAACATAGATTCCCAAGTGAATCGTTCGAATGCTAAATATTTTGGCTTAGAAACAATTCGTTCGGTTTCTAAAAATGATTGGAATACGATTTATAAAAATGGCGATCCAACCTTGATGAACATTTGGGATTATAAGGAATATCTAAAAGAATTAGCAGACTCAGATTATACGGTGCTGATTTCTGGTGCTGGAACGTCACAGCAGATGAATGAATCTTTAGCAGCGGATATAGCAAAACTTTTACCTGAGCTTGATTTGCAGCAGTTTACTCAGGGCTGGAACTTTAGCGGTATTCGTCAAGCGGATCAAGACCCTATTCTTTCACAGAATGAAAATTACAATGCGGTGGGGCAAGAATTTGCTGAGAAGCAAGTCTCAATGAGTTCTAGTTTTACCCCATATGAAGAGCAACAATTTTCTAGAATAAAAATCGATGGTACCGATGTATCAAGAAATAAAACAGGGATAAATATTGTTGTGCTTTCCAAAGACGGAAAAATCTTGGATGCCGTAAATATCCTTTCAACTGAACAGGGAGTTACCATTTCGAGATAAAAATAATCATTTGATTTGACCACATCTATGTTTTCTTAGATGTGGTTTTTTTAGCAAGGTACTCCAAGGAAAAGAACACAAAAATAGAGCCGCCAACCGATTGGTTTGTCGACTCTTTTCAATACATATCCATGATGCGAACATCTCATCCTTTCACGAAAGCAACAGTCAATTTGGGCGAACTTCCTGCAGTTGTTTGACACGACCACCGATTTGATTGGCAAAGGTTTCTGATTCTTTTTTGTCTTTGAAGACAAGCAAGTTTTCCGGGTTTTTTTCACGTGTGCGACAGCCAGTTTTATCAATATAACCGTGTAGTACTTTCACGACATACATCATAATCACCTGCTTTTTTTCTTTCCATTATACAAATCGGAGGTTAAAAGGCAAGAAAAAACACTTATTTTTCAACTTATTTTTTGATTGTTGCAGAAGCGTGATCTGTATCGAGTTTTGCATAAGTGTGAAATAAGGCATCTAATTCGGGATTGATACGACTTAGTTTTGCTAAACGTTGGTTTTCTGCGAGCAGGAAACAATGTTGGCTCGTACCAGTTGTTCGTAATCGCTGATCTTCTGTACCATAGATCTCATAGCGGAAATTTAGGCGCGTTCCCGTGTAGCTCTCGATGATCGGTTGGATACGAATACTATCGCCATAGCGGATCATTTCTTTGTATTCGCAACTCACACCTAATACAGGAATAATGATTCCTTGTTCTTCGATTTTCTTATAACTAAAGTCTAAATGTTCCAATAACGCAACACGTGCTTCTTCAAACCAACGGATATAATTGCTGTGATGAATGATTCCCATTTGGTCGGTTTCGTAGTAAAAAGGCTCTCTGATGTAGCCAGTATATTTTTCCATGCGTCTGCTCCTTCTATTTTTGGCTAAAATAATGCATCCATTTTGGGATTTCTTTACTGATTTGAGTCGGTAAAACGACATACTGCTCTTTTGCTAATTGGTCACCAATAAAACTATGCAAATAGACAGCGGCACTGATCGTTTTTTCGTTTTTGGGAAACTGAGCTAAAAAACCAGCAATCATGCCAGCTAAAGTATCACCCATCCCCCCAGTAGCCATTGCTGGTGAGCCGGCTGGATTGGGATAGTTCCCTTTTGGCCCATAGATCGTCGTTTGATGACTTTTTAAAACAAGGAATGCACCTAATTCTTGCTGCTTTTGCTGATTATGTTCCTGAGTTTGCTCATCCAAGTTCAAACCGCTGACCCGTTGCCATTCCATTTGATGCGGGGTGAGTACGGTTTGTTCTGGATAAGGTAGGGCAAGGGAATGTGTAGCAAGTAACGTCAAGGCGGAGCCATCAATGACGAGCCATTGCTTTTTCGTTTGATTGGTCAGGACAAATTGCAGAAGCTCAAGACTTTGTTGGTTAGTTCCTAACCCTGGGCCAATGAGTAAGACATCAGCATCTTCAAAAGCCGAATGCCATGTTTCTTTATTTGTCCAATCTCCCACCATTGCCTCGGGTAAATGACTATGGACTGCCACATGGTTGTTAGGATCAGTCACGACAGTCGTTAAACCAGCGCCACTATGGACAGCTGCTAATGCGCTCATGATGATCGCACCACCGAACTGTTCATTTCCGCCAATCAGCACGACTTTGCCATACGTACCTTTATGCGATTCAATAGGACGAGGAGTAATCACTTGCTGGAGTAGTTTTTCGTTTAATTCCATGGGGAAACCTCCTTTTTTTCATTATAGCCCATAATTTTTAAGGAAAAAACTGTTTCGTTTAGCCGTTGTCTGATTTTTTAAACAATTCTCCTGATTTATGTTATGATGAACTCGTAGACTGAATGAGTGGAGGAGTAACTTTATGACAATCAATTGGCAAAAAGAAGTCGAAGCACGTAAAGAAGACTTGCTTGAAGACTTAAAAAATCTTTTACGCGTGAGCAGTGAACGTGATGATTCACAAGCAACGGAAGATGCACCGTTTGGACCTGGTCCTCGTGACGCGTTGAAACACATGCTTGCATATGGCGAACGTGATGGTTTCGTTGTAAAAAACGTGGACAATTACGCAGGTCACATCGATCTAGGTGAAGGGGACGAAACGTTAGGTATTTTTGGACATATGGACGTTGTACCAGCTGGCGATGGCTGGGATACAGACCCTTACGAACCAGTAATCAAGGATGGGAAAATCTTTGCTCGCGGATCAAGCGATGACAAAGGACCAAGTATGGCTGCATACTATGCAATGAAAATCATCAAAGACTTAGACTTAGAATTATCGAAAAAAGTTCGTTTTGTCGTAGGTAGCGATGAAGAGAGTGGTTGGGCAGACATGGCTTACTACTTTGAACATGAAGAAGAACCTGATTTTGGTTTCTCACCAGATGCAGAATTCCCGATCATCAACGGAGAAAAAGGAAATGTTTCTTTTGCTTTGCGTTTTAAAGGCGATAATGCCGGCGACTATGTATTGAAATCATTTACGTCTGGTTTACGTGAAAACATGGTGCCAGGAACAGCAACTGCAAAAATTGAAGTACCAAGTGCAGATTCAGCGATTGCTTTAGAAAAAGCATTTTACGAATTTGTTGAAGCAAATCCAATCAGCGGAACGATCGAAGCAGAGCATACATTTGTCACGATCAATGTAGTTGGTAAAGGCGCACACGGTGCAAGCCCACAATCTGGGATCAACGCAGGCTCTTTCTTAGCAAGCTTCCTTGATAACTACGAGTTTATCGGTGCAGCCAAACAATTCATCCACGTGGCAGCAGCCTACGTCCATGAAGACTTCTATGGCGAGAAACTAGGCGTTGCTCATGAAGATGAAAAAATGGGTAAACTAACAATGAACGCTGGATTGTTTGCGTTTAAAGAAAATGGATCAGAAGACGATAACTACATCAACATGAATTTCCGTTTCCCTAAAGGCACGACTACAGATGAATTGGAAAGCAAGCTGAACGAAACAGTTGCCGCAGAAGGTGCAACTGTCACTCGTGGCGCTCGTGTGATGGAACCACATTATGTACCAATGGATGATCCATTGGTTGAAACATTGTTGCAAGTCTACGAAGATCATACTGGCGAAAAAGGCTACGAACAAATCATCGGTGGCGGCACATACGGACGTTTATTGAAACGTGGGGTCGCTTATGGCGCAATGTTCCCAGGATACACAGATACGATGCACCAAGCAAATGAATTTATGAGTCTAGATGACTTATTCCGTGCTACGGCGATTTATGCGGATGCCATCTACCGTTTGGCGAAGTAAAAATTGAAAATATGTTTGTTCGTATTAAAGCACTAATTGCGAAAATCAGAAATAGTTGTACGTTTATTTTTGATTAAACATGATAAAATTCAATAGGTAATAAGCGATAAAGCCTTGAGTGGCAAATGGCCTTCAGAGAAGTGGGATTCTCTGAAGGCTTTTTTTGCTCCGAATATTGCTTATTTGGATAAATGAATAAACATTAGGTTAACAAATCGATTATTTATTCGTTATAGTTGTAAAGGTTATTTACAATTGGTTGTTTATCTAATATTATAATAAGTGTATACAAATTTTTGGAGGTGAAATAAATATGCCTAAATATATAGAAATCGCGCACTCTTTGAAAAATAAAATCATTGAAGGGGTGTTTAAAGAAGGCGAGCTATTACCGAATCAAGAAGCTTTAGCAAAAACCTACAATACGAGCCGAGTAACGATTAGAAAAGCGATACAACTGTTGATTGACGAATCTTTACTATACACAAGACGAGGCTCAGGGACATATGTTAGAAGTAACATTAAAAAGGACAATGAGAATGTCACGCAAATCAATAGTGTATTTGGCACTTCTGCGCAAGAAGGTACAGAGGTGACGAGTAAAATCATTCGCTTTGATGTGCGTTTTCCAACTTCTTATGAATCCGAGGAGCTGCAAATAAAAGCGACTGATCCGGTCTATGACATCAAGCGTGTGAGGTATGTCAATGGGGAGGCTAGAAGTATTGAAAGTTCGATCATGCCGCTCAAGTACATCAAAGATTTGGATGAAGAAATCTTGAAGGGTTCGATCTATAACTATATCAGAGAAGAGCTGGGGTATGTGGTCAGTGCGGCCCGTCGCGTGATCATTGCTTCTAAAGCTAATCATCTAGACAGCGAAGAATTTGGGATTGAAGTAGGAGAGCCAATCTTGGAAACAAATCAGATCGTCTTTTTTGATGATGGCACGCCGTTTGATTTATCTAAGACAAGATATCCTTACACATCTGGAAAAATCGTCGCGGATATCAATTAAAAATAATAGTTAAAGGACTTTACTTGTAACGATCAAGTGAGGTCTTTTTCTTTTATTCGAAAAATAAGTATACACTAATATAAATATTGTATTTACAAAAAAGCTTACAGGTGATATTATGTATTAAAAGTTGGTATACAACTATAGACAATTTAGGAGGTACAAATAAATGGATGAGAGAAAAAGGGAAGCTTTGATGGGGAAATTTGTGTTAACTGCTCAAAAAATCGGTAATCAAATTTATTTAAGAACGTTACGCGATTCATTTGCTACTATCATGCCTTTATTCATTTTAGCGGGTATTGCTATTTTAATTAATTCAGTCGTGTTAGATCCATCGGGGTGGTTCCAAAATATGATCAGCGCGGATACGATGGTCTCTTGGCAAAACTGGGGCTCGCTCATTACGAACGCGACACTTAATATCACTGGGATCATCCTTGTGATCACGATTGGCTATTTCTTATCAAAAAATAGAGAATATGATAACCCGATTGGTGTCGTGATCGCTGTTGTTCCAGCATTTTTGACGTTGCTTCCAACAATGATCGAGACAACGCCGATCGGTGCGGAGACTGCTGTGGAAATCGGTGGAGTCATCAGTTACGGGAATATTGGTTCAAAAGGCGTTTTTGCTGCGATCATTACTGGATTATTGGCAACAGAGCTATATATTCGTTTGACACGTTCTAAAAAATTACAAGTCAACTTAGGTGATAGCGTTCCGCCAGCAGTAGGAAAATCATTTAACACGATGTTCCCATTGATTATTGTCGTGTCATTGTTTGCTTTTGCATCATTCCTGATCCAACTAACAGGAAATGATTTCATGAGGATCATTGAGCAATTCATCCAAGAACCGTTACGTGGTGTAGGGACTTCATTTTTTGGTTACTTATTTTTAGTTTGCTTTGGGAATTTACTCTTTTCTTTTGGGATTCATCAATCGGTCATCACAGGCCCGATCCTAGATCCATTATTGATGGTCAATATGAATGAGAACATGGCAGCGACTGCGAATGGGGAAGCTGCGCCTCATATCATCAACTCAGCGTTCCATCAAGTATATGGTGCTTTGATGGGTGGTACTGGTTCGACCATTGCTTTAGTGATCGCCATTTTGATTTTTAGCCGTTATCAAGCATATAAAGATTTGTCCAAATTAGCGTTAGGTCCTAATATTTTCAACATCAATGAACCTGTGATTTTCGGGTTACCGATCGTCTTCAACTTACCGATGATCATTCCTTTTGTATTATCACCGATCGTTGGTACGACGATTGGCTATTTAGCAACATCGATGGATCTAGTCAATCGCTGCGTGGTGACAATTCCTTGGACGACACCACCATTTTTAAGTGGATTTTTAGCAACAGCCGGTGATTGGCGAGCAATCGTTGTGCAGGCAGTTATTATCGTTGCCTTGGTATTCTTCTATCTGCCATTCTTAAAAATCAGTGAACGGGTGGCTCGTACAAACGCTGAAATGAGTCTTTCTTAAACAGATTACTAAAAGAAATCGATGAACGATTAATAGAACAATGATTGGAATGAGAAGATTGGGAAAGAAAAAATTTTTCTGGGGAGATTCCTCCTCAAGTATGCAAACGGAAGGTGCTTGGAACGAAGGTGGCAAAGGGCCATCTGTTTATGACATTCGTGAGGCGACTGAAACTACTTCGGATTGGAAACATGGGATCGATCGTTACAACAGATATGAAGAAGATCTCGATTTGATGCAAGAAATGGGCATGAACTTCTATCGCTTTCAAACGTCTTGGTCACGCGTCAATCCACAGGGCGATGGGGCATTCAATGAAGAAGGACTCTTATTTTATGATCGCTATATCGATGCGATGTTGAAACGGAATATCGAACCGATGCTTTGTCTTTATCATTTTGATATGCCACTCCATCTTGCACAAAATCACGAAGGGTTTATGAGTAAACATGTCGTAGATGCTTTTGTGGAATATGGGAAAAAGATGGTAGACCGCTACAAGCATAAAGTGAAGTATTGGGTAACGTTCAACGAACAAAACTTATATTCGACACCTTTAGCGCTGCTATATGGTGGAACATTGAATACGGAAGATACAGCGGATAATATTCATCAAATCGCGCATAATATCATGGTCGCACATGCCAAAATCGCTAACTATATCCATGAAACGACCGATGGACAAATCGGTGGAATGCTCGCTTATTCCAATATGTACCCTGCGACAAATCACCCCAAAGATGTATTAGTTGCGAGAGAATGGGATGAATTTATCAATCAGAATCTTTTAGATGCCTTTTGTGGACGCGGTTATTCAAAACAAGTTTTGACGTTTGAAAAACAACATTTGAACGTAGATATGACAGAAACAGAACTTACTGAAATCAGCAAAGCAACAAGTGACTATTTAGCATTCAGTTACTATTGCACTGGAAGCATCAGTCATAAAAATATTCCAGCAGATGCAGCACCAAATTATTATTTAACGTATGGTGAAGTAGAAAACCCATTTGTTTCAATGAATGAGTGGGATCTAGGAATCGATCCCCTTGGGTTTAGAGATATCATTAACAAGATGTATCAAAAATATGATGTGCCGATTTTTCCTGTCGAAAACGGCATAGGTACTCAGGAAAAGTGGGAGGACAACCAACTCATTCAAGACGATTACCGAATTTTTTATCATGAACAGCACATCAAAGCGATGCAAGATGCTATGCATATTGACGGCTGCGAAGTGCTAGGCTACCTTGGTTGGGGGTTGATTGATTTACCTAGCTCAAAAGGAGACATGGAAAAAAGATACGGAATGGTTTACGTGAATAGAGGGAATCATGATTTACGTGATATGAAACGTGTACCAAAGAAAAGTTTCTATTGGTTCAAAGAGTTTCTTGAAAAAGAACAAAAATCATCGAATGATCAAATAACAGTAAAATAAGATGGAAAAAAGCTGTCTGTATCCGCTTGATCAAGTGGGTATAGATAGTTTTTTTATCTATTGGTTCGGTTTAAAACATAGACACATTGCTCAAGATGGTCGCTGAGTGTAAGAGATCATTTTTCCTTTTCTTCCATAAAGGAAAGTCTTTTTTTATTTTTCAAAAAAATTCGTTCGTTCTGCCTACATTTATTCAGTAGAATAGTTGCTAAAGGAGGGATTACGATGGAATACGAAACATTAGAAAGTCTTAGAGAAAGACAACAACAAAAATTAGAAACAATGAAAAAACAAGCGATGAGTGAAGTGGACAGGAAGAAAGAAGGAGAGCAACAAAGAAAAGAAACATTACATAGTGGGGAATCTCAAGCTGTTGAGCAAAGCGACAAAAATAAAGAGAGATAAATTTTTCAACCATTCAATGTGTGGGATTGAAAATAACTTGAACGTCCAATTTTCTTAGTCGATTGATGCTACTTCCTAAAACCCTATGATTGTAGTGGGATTTAGGGAATCAAGGCGATTCAAAAGAAAGGAGAAGGATCATGGAAGAAAAAGAGCTGGATAAAATAAAAGAGAAAAGAAAAGAAGAAATCGAAGGTATGAAACAGCGTTCTTTTGCAGAAATAAGTAAAATAAAAGCGAAGAACATGAAAAAACTTAAACTAAACAAAGAGAACTTCAAAGAAAAAAGAGCAAAGGATCAAAAAAATGAAGGCCGTGCATTATAAAGTGTTCACTATTTAAAAAAGAGTTTCTCACAGCAGTCGTCAATAGTTAAAAATCAGCCTACCCACCAAAGCTTGGAGTGTTTTGGTGGGCAGGCTCTTTTTATTGATCGTGAGATTAAGATAAAACAGCCGCTGCTAGCGCTTGTTGGACGGCGATGATATTCTTATCTTTTCTGAATTGTAGCGATTCAGCGGGTAATTCTGCACTAGAGATCCAAATCTTTAGTTCGGCATCTAAATCGAAATGTCCGCTTGTTTCAATCGAAAAACGTGAAATCGAGCGATAAGGAATCGATTTATATTCGCTTTTTTTGCCAGTCATTCCTTGTTTATCAACGATGATCATTCGTCGATCCGTAAAAATAATCAAATCGCGTACTAATTTGAATGCTAACTCGACCTGTTCTGTTGGAATCAAGATTTCTTGAACTTCTCTCGTAATATTCGTTGTATCTTTTTGAGTGGCATTGCCCATCAAGCCATCAAATAGTCCCATAAAAGCACCCCTTTGGTCATAGAATAAAAAAGCAAGTATTTCTTAAAGTCATTGTAACAAAGCTTTTGAATGAACTATAGTTTTATTATTCAAAAATAAGAAAAAACTATATGATTCATACGAATGATTTCAAAAAACTATCCTTAAACAGATGGTTTGAGGTTTGACTTTATTAATGTTACGGTTGTTATGTAATTGAGAATAAAGGAGGCAAACTATGGGCAAGTATGATTTACCGCAAGTAGAAACGCATCTTTATATTAATGGCAAATGGATTGAAGGATCTGAGGGCACAGTCGATGTTATCAATCCGGCAACTGGAGAAACGTTAGTAAGTGTGCAACAAGGTGGCGAAAAAGAGACAAAAGAAGCAATCGAAGCTGCGAATAAAGCATTTGAAGGCTGGTCAAGAACAGCACCAAGTGAACGAGCAAAACTAATGAACAAAATGGCTGATTTGGTCGAAGAAGATCGTGAACGTTTAGCAAAAATCATGACGATGGAACAAGGGAAACCTCTTGCTCAAGCCTCTTCTGAGATCCAAACAAATGTCGAAAATCTTCGATGGAATGCGGCACAAGGCCAACGAATCATGGGAGAGATCATTCCTTCACCTGATGGCAAAGAATGGCAAGCACGTAAACAACCAGTCGGTGTCGTAGGTGCGATCACACCATGGAACTTTCCTTCCAACATGATCATTCGCAAAATCTCGCCGGCAATCGCCGCAGGGTGTACGGTTGTCCTAAAACCAGCAAAATCAACGCCATTATCGGCACTTGCGTTAATGGAACTATTTCATAAAGCTGGCTTTCCAGATGGTGTTGTAAATATCGTCATGGGTGATTCCTCAACGATCGGGAAGATTTTATCTGAATCGGATGACATCCAAAAGATCACCTTTACTGGCTCAACAGAAGTCGGACAAATCTTAAATGAACAAGCAGCACCTACCTTGAAAAAAGTTTCTATGGAGTTAGGTGGACATGCGCCATTTATCATTTTCCCAGATGCGGATGTAGAGTTAGCCGTAGATACACTGATCAAAACAAAATTTATTAATAATGGGCAAGTATGTACGTCACCGAATCGAATCTTTATCCATAAAGAGATCAAAGAGCAAACAACCAAATTGATCGTGGAAAAAATCAAAGAAGTGACCGTAGGCAATGGACTGGATGATCCAACTACGGGACCTTTGATCAATCAAGAAGGTGTTGAAAAGGTCGAAGAACAGCTAAAAGATGCTGTAGCTAAAGGCGCAGAGATCTTAGCGGGCGGTCACCGACTCACAGACGGAGACTATGCAAATGGCTTCTTCTTTGAACCAACAGTTTTAGACGGTGTGAAAAAGGAAATGGACATTTTCTATAACGAAACATTTGGTCCAGTGATCCCAATCATTACGTTTGAAGAAGAAGAGCAAGTGATCAAAGATGCGAATGATACGATCTTCGGTTTAGCATCCTATTTCTTTGCGACAAATATCCATACGATCAACAATGTAAGCAATAAATTGCAATATGGTATGGTTGGCGTCAACAACACAGCCATCTCAAACTCTGCCACGCCATTTGGTGGGGTCAAACACTCAGGGTTTGGACGTGAAAACGGCACATTCGGCGTAGAAGAATACGTTGAAGTGAAGTTTGTGACGATTGCGACAGAAAATGAATAGAAAAACATTTTTTTAAGAGTGGAGACCTTCCATTCTTAAAACTATAGTCAAAAATACCCGAACGAATATTGAGCCATTGCAGAAATCACCACCATTTTCGGTGAGAAGCAAACTCTTTATCGTTCGGGTATTTTATTGTAAAACATTATAGCTAAGATTCTTTATTATTCTGGTGGTATTCATGGTACACATGATAGAGATTTAGTTCGTACTCTTTTTTCGCATTCGTAACGACGGTATCTAAAATCATACCGGTAACTAGCGAAAGTAAAGCTAAGATCATCAATCCTGTACTGAGAATAGCAGAAGGAACTTTAGTAATAAAGCTCGTCAACATAAACTCTCGAATCACAGGAATCCCAGTGAATAGGCCGGCTAAAAAGAATATGACTGTCCAGATATTGAAAAATAAGATTGGTTTATAGTCTTTGCACATTTTGATGATCATCATAATGACTTTAAATCCATCTGAAAATGTATTCAGCTTTGATTCGCTGCCTTCTGGACGGTCACGGTAATCAATAGGGAGCTCAACTAATTTGAATTTTTTATCTAAGGCGTGTATTGTCAATTCCGTTTCGATTTGGAAACCAGCACTCATGATCGGGAAACTTTTGACAAAAATACGATTGAATCCGCGGTAGCCCGTCATCACGTCTCTTATTTTTGTTTTATATAAACGAGTGATCGTATTTTTAACTAAATTATTGCCAAAATCATGGAACGCACGCTTATTTTCTTCAAAATAAGTGCCATTAGAAAGACGGTCGCCGATCACCATATCGGCTTCACCAGAACGCAATTTGTCTAAAAGTCCATGTACCGCTTCTGCCGGATAAGTATCATCTCCATCTACCATCAAATAGTAGTCGGCATCAATATCAAAAAACATTTGGCGGATAACATTTCCTTTTCCTTGACGAGGCTCTTTTTTGACAATTGCACCAGCGGCAACTGCTAAGTCGTAGGTTTTATCTGTTGAGTTATTATCATATACATAAATATCTGCTTCTGGTAACTCTCGTTTAAAGTCGGCAATGACTGTAGGAATCGTTGCTTCTTCATTATAACAAGGGATCAGGACAGCAATTTTTTCTTGTTGGACCATGTTTCACTCTCCTAAGTAATTTGAAAAAGTTCACACTAAGCATAACCTATCATGAACGTTTATACCAGTTTTTACGCAAAAAAAGAAGCTCTTATCCATAGGAAAACCTATTTCTAAGAGAATCTTTTAGAAATATTGAAATCAAGCATCTGTTCCTTTTTTTCTAGAAATATCTAAAACAGTTCCTGTATAGGCATCTGCTAAAAATTCATAGTAGACGACTTCCCCATCTTCTATACGAGAGATCCCACCACGATAGGCTTTAGAATGGATCGCGAATTTGCGTGTCGGTTCTTTTTCAAAGGAGATCCAAGAGCCTTCAATCGATCCTTCATCTAAAAATGCTTCTTTGATGGTAGCTAAGACTTCATCAGCGGACAATGTTTTGTTGCGGTTATACCACAATGCAGTTGCTACGCCACTTAATAATCCAAGACCAATTCCGACAGCTAAGCCACCTTTGAAATAGGCCTGTTCACTTTCTTCATACATGCTGCTAATCCCTCCTTTACATCTTCACAAGTTTCTTTGGTTTTATTTTACCACACTCTCGGATTTTCTTTGAAATAAATAACCGTTTTGAAATAAAATACGGTATAATAATCACGATAGATTTGTCCAGTTTTTTTTTGAGACAAATCAAAGCTGAGATTGAAGGGAGACAAGTCTAAATTTTAGACGATCATTATTATGGATAACAAAACATTTCAACGTATCAAAGAATTGACCGAATTACAAGGAACCAGCGGATTTGAACAAGATATCCGTGCTTACATGGAACAGCACATGGAGCCACTAGTTGATGAATTACAATTGGATGGATTAGGTGGAATCTTTGGATTACGCCATCACCAAGAGGCAGATGCCCCTCGCGTCATGGTTGCTGCCCACATGGACGAAGTTGGCTTTATGTTGACACAGATCCAAGACAATGGCTTGTTCAAAGTCGTTCCATTAGGCGGTTGGAACCCTTATGTGGTCTCTGCCCAACGCTTTACATTAAAAACATCAACGGGTAAAAATTACCCATGTATTTCTTCTTCAGTGCCACCACATTTATTGCGTGGTACAAGCGGACAAAAAGCAGTTGAAGTGACAGATATCTTATTTGATGCTGGCTTTGAATCAAAAGAAGAAGCAATGAGTTTTGGTGTGTTGCCAGGAGATACGATCGTTCCTTTTGCAGAAACAATCAAAACAGCGAATGGTAAAAACATCATCAGTAAATCATGGGATAACCGCTACGGTTGTACGATGGTCTTGGAAGCATTAGAAGCATTAGAAAAAGAAACATTAGGTCATACATTGATCGCCGGTGCTAACGTCCAAGAAGAAGTTGGCTTACGCGGCTCAAAAGCTTCAGTGAACAAATTCAAACCAGATCTATTCTTTGCTGTAGATTGCTCAGCTGCGGATGATACTGTGACGAAAAAAGGAACATTTGGTCACCTAGGGGAAGGCACATTGATGCGTATCCAAGATCCAGGATTGATCATGTTGCCACGTTTACGTGAATACCTATTGGATATCGCTGAAACAAACAATATTCCTTATCAATACTTCGTATCAAAAGGCGGTACCGACGCAGGTGCAGCGCATACACAAAATGAAGGAATCCCAAGTACGGTTATTGGTGTAGTCGGACGTTACATCCATACGCATCAAACAATGTTTAGTATCCGTGACTTTGAAGCAGCGAGAGAAATGTTGATCCAAACATTGAAAGGTTTAGATAAATCAACAGTGAATACGATTGTTTACGGAAAATAATCGATCAACGAGTAAAGGCTAGTCGCTTTTACTCGTTTTTTATTTTTTAGATATAGTTTGGTCAGTTTTTTGTAAAGGTGTATAATTTAAGTAGAACATAGAATAAGAAAGAAGTGTGATCAAATGATTATTCCTAAAAGTCTTGAGGAAGTAGCAGGTTATGTCGAAAAAGGCAATCATATCTTTTTCTTTACTGCCGATTGGTGTGGCGATTGTCGCTTCATCAAACCACAAATGCCAGAAATCGAGCGTCGCTTTTCAGAGTGGACGTTTGTAGAAATGGATCGAGATGCGTACATCGATTTAGCAGCAGAATGGAATATTTTCGGTATTCCAAGTTTTATTGTCATCAAAGATGGCAAAGAATTAGGACGCCTTGTCAACAAAGATCGTAAAACGAAAGAAGAAATCGAAGAATTCTTAACCAAAGCGATTCAGTAGGTAGAAACGAGAGGAGTGGCGAAAATGGAACAAGCATATAAGAAAATATTGGTTGGAATCGACGGAAGCGAGCAAGCCTTTGCTGCATTCAAAAAAGCCGTCGAGGTAGCTCGTAGAAACGAAGGAACAGTATACGTGACAAATGTAATCGACCAACAATTTTATCAGTTTATGGGATATACGCCTATTGACCAATCCTTGATCGATCAACAGACTGAAACAGCAAGACAATTGATTGATGAATGCAAAAATTACGGAAAATCTGTTGATTATCAGAAAATTGAAGGCGTTGTTGCTTATGGTTCCGTCAGAGAATCCATGGCAGTGAAACTGCCGAAGAAATACCAAATCGATTTGATCATGATCGGCCAATCAGGGTTGAATGCGGTTGAACGGTTTATGACAGGTAGTGTGGCAAGTTACGTGATTCGCCAAGCACCGTGCGATGTTTTAGTCGTTTCAGAACCAAGAGAAGCCTGAGCCATTCAATGAAGAGCTAAAACAGCAAACATAAAAAGACAAGGAAACGAAAAATCTCATCTTTTCTTGTCTTTTTTGTGAGGAGTTCTTTCCTTAATTTGTTGAAAGACTTTCTAAGAGAAATTATCATGCAAGAACTGCCTTTTTTTGTTAAGATAAAGCAAGAGAGTTTGGCACTGTTCTACGTAGTTTTTTACAAAGAGCGAAGTACTCAGTTGCCAAGAATAAAAACAACTTCAACAAATGATATTGGAGGAAACAAAATGATTTTTGCTTATAATCGCGCACATGTGGGCGACACATTAATGGTGATCGTAGCCGACGATAAAGGAACGGAAAACACCGTTACACGTAAATGGAATGTTGCGCAAATCAAGGATGAATCTGGACAAATCGTTGCATGGAACTTTTTCCATATCTCAGATCACCTAACAATTGAAGGGAATGGCCAAGTAACGATCTCAGAAGAACAACTAGCTGAACTGAATCGTTTGATAAAGGAAGCCGGCTTTGAAGAAACACTTGAAAAAGACAATCAACCGAAAATCGTTGTCGGTTACGTCAAAACTTGTGAACCTCATCCAGATTCAGATCATTTATCAGTGACTGAAACAGAAGTAGATGGTGGGGAAGTTTTACAAATCGTTTGTGGCGCACCGAATATTGAAGCAGGCCAAAAAGTAGTCGTTGCCAAACCAGGTGCGATGATGTCAGACGGTATGATGATTTGGCCTGGTGAGTTAAGAGGCGTCAAAAGTGACGGAATGATTTGTTCTGCAAAGGAACTGCATGTCCCTAATGCACCAGAGAAAAAAGGCATTTTGGTATTACCAGAAGATGCTGTTGTTGGTGAAGCATTTAAAATCTAATAGGTATAGAAAAAGACAAGTACCTCATCAAATTTGAGGTACTTGTCTTTTTTTCTTAATTATTTGAGCTGTTTGAATTATTTGAATTTCCTTGATTCAATGCGGTATTATCGATCGTCAATTCGATGTTTACTGTTTTTTCTTCTTCTCCACGGTAATAAGTGATCTTCACAGAGTCACCGACTTTTTTACCATAAAGCACAGATTGTAATTCAACACCAGAAGAAACTTCTGTATCATCGATTTTAGTGATAACATCATATTGTTCTAAGCCAGCTTTTTCCGCAGGAGTTGCTGGTTGAACAGAGCGGATGATCACGCCGTTTGTTACGGAAGAAGGTAATTTCAAGATTTGTTCCTGTTGTTGTGTAGAGACTGCTGAAAGATCAGTCATAGTGATACCTAGCGCAGGACGCGTCACTTTTCCATCTTTTTCAAGTTGGTTGATGATGTTTACGACATCATTACTTGGGATAGCAAAGCCCATTCCTTCAACGCTGACACTTGAAGAATCAGAAGTCGATGCAATTTTACTTGAATTGATACCGATCACTTGACCTTCAATGTTGACTAGTGGACCACCAGAGTTCCCAGGGTTGATGGCTGCATCTGTTTGGATCGCATTGATATTCACCGTTTCATTAGATTCATTTGTACTTGTTACTTGACGATTCAAGGAAGAAACGATTCCTGATGTTACGGAGTTCGCGTATTGAGAACCTAGAGGAGAACCAATCGCAATTGCTGGTTCGCCGACTTTCAATGAAGCAGAGTCGCCAAATGAAGCAACAGTGTCTACCTTGTCTGCACTGATTTTTAAAACTGCTAAATCAGTATAAGCATCTGTACCGACTAATTCAGCTTTCACTTTTGTACCATCTTTTAATAAAACTTCTAATCCCTGTTGTCCATCGACCACATGATTATTCGTTACGATATAAGCAGAATCGCCTTCTTTTTTATAGATCACGCCGCTACCTTCACTATAAGCTTGCAATTCACCGTCTTCGTCACCACTTCCTTGTTGTTGACCAAATAGTGAGCCAAACGGATCAGATGATGAACTTTGTTTTTGTAAATTGATGACAGAAACAACTGCCCCTTGTACTTTATCCACTGCGGAAGTGATATCTGAATCTACATTGACTTTCACATTTTCTACAACGGTTTCGCCTGATGCATTTTGTGTCCCGCTAGAAGAAGTTGTTACTGAATTTCCGCCCCCAGTCGCTGCATAAAAAATACCGAAAGTCAGTAATCCTCCAATCACGCCGCCAACTACGCCAAGACCTAGCTTACGCCAAATGCCATTAGATTTTCTTTTTTTCATTTTTGGTGTCACATCTCTTCTGTCCATGTGATCTGCCTCCATTTATTATTTTCTTGATAAGTTAAGTATAGACTTATTTGCTAAATTTAGTCTACTTCCAGACTGTGAACTTTTTATGAAAAACTTTAGGAAAAATGATTGTTTCCATATGAAAAAATAAAATAGATAGTTATACACAGAGAATGTGGAAAACTAATTGTAAAAAATGCGAATAAGTAATGAATAAAGTTATCAACAGCTTGTGGAAAAAGTGGAAAAACCTGTGTGAAACATATGTTTGCTTAAGAAATACTTATGAAATAAGCACTAAATAGCCCGAATACTGTGGATAAACCTGTGGAAGATGTGTATAACTATGTGGGAAAACTTTTTTAAATCTCTTTGTTGAATAAGCATCCTCTATTATAATAAGAAGGTAGCATTCGATAGGAAAGAACGAGGGAAAGAAAAGATTATGAATATAAAAATTATTTCAGTTGGAAAATTAAAAGAGAAATATTTGATCCAAGGAATCAATGAATACGTCAAGCGACTTAAAGCTTATGGGAAAATTGAACTAGTCGAAGTTCCTGACGAAAAAGCACCAGAAAATCTTAGCGATGCCCAAATGCGTCAAGTCAAAGAAAAAGAAGGCGAACGCATTCTTTCAAAAATCAAAGATCATGAATATGTCTACGCACTAGCAATCCAAGGAGAAAATCCTACAAGCGAAGCCTTTGCCAAACAAATCGACCAATTAGGCATCCAAGGAAAAAGTCAGCTCGTCTTTGTCATCGGCGGGTCACTAGGATTAAGCGACGACGTCATGCAACGCAGCAATGCCCAAATCTCCTTCGGCAAAATGACCTATCCGCATCAACTAATGCGCCTGATCCTCGTTGAGCAAATTTATCGTGCGTTTCGGATCAATACGGGGGCTCCTTATCATAAGTGAGGATCGCAAAGTAAAATATTATAAAATCTGTTATCTATTAAAAAAGTCATTCGGTTATATCAGCTATGTTAGAATAAAGTAAATAGATATATACCTAAAAATAGTGCCGTTTCGGAGGTTTGAATTATGACAACGACAATCGAAGTGAACAAACAAAGTGTGAGGCAATTTCTTGAAACAGGAAAACTCAAAAAATTTGTTATTCCAGAATATCAACGTCCATATGCTTGGACTGACGAACAAATTCAAGTGTTGTTTGATGACTTAGCAGAGTACACTGCCAATAATAACGAGAGTACTTATTTTTTGGGGAGTATCGTGGCTTATGAAAATGAACAACAAGAACAAGAAATCATTGATGGTCAGCAACGGATAACTACGCTATTTTTATTACTTAGAGCGATCTATGGTAAATTAGAAAATAGTAGTGAGAAAGAAGCAGTATTCTTGAAGAGTCAAATTGAACCTGCCTTATGGGAACAAGATGATCTAACTGGCGAGGTTAAGTTAGATAAAATTTTGATCAGGTCTAAGGTAATGGGGGACGAAGGCAATGAAGAATTTGCCAATATCCTAGTAAGGGGTCAAGCTGATGTTAAATCAAAAAGTAATTATTCAAAAAATTATATCTTGATCCAACACTTATTAAATGATTATGCAACAAATGAACCACTGTCATTTTATCGGTTTATTAGTAATATATTGAATAAGGCTATTTTATTACCAATCACTGCGGATACTCAGGATACAGCGCTGACTATTTTCTCCACATTGAATGATCGAGGACTTGCGTTATCAGACGCAGATATCTTCAAAGCAAAAATTTATAATCATTTGGATGTTGAAGGGAAAAATGATTTCATAGAAAAGTGGCAGCAACTGGATGAAGAGGCTACTAATGCTAATGAAAGTATTCAAAAACTATTTTATTATTATATGTTTTATTTGAGAGCATTGGAGAATGATCGTAATACTACAACACCTGGAGTAAGGAAATATTACTCAAAAAATAATTTTGAACGATTATATTCCGATGATGTATTAACTAATCTGAATACAATACTTAATTTATGGATTGTAGTAAATAATAGAAATTCACTCGATGGTCAACCGTGGTCAGAAAATAAAGAGATTAAGCAAGTGCTTGATTGTTTAACTTCCTATCCTAATGAATTTTGGAAATATCCAGTCGTGACTTATTATTTGCATTATCATAAAAGTGTTGAATTTGAGGATGATTTTTTAGCATTTCTTCGTCGTTTATTGGCAACATTGTCAGCTAGATACATTGTAACTCCGACAATTAACGCAGTAAAAAGAGGGATCTTGAATTTGAATGCGGAAATTGTCAAATCACCTAAACCTAAGTTTGACTTTACTCCGATAGATGAAAAAGAATTAAAGGAAAAAATAAAAGATGCCCATCGTAATACAGTACGCATGATACTGAAGATGATTTCCTATCAACATCAGGAAGATCTATTGCCCGAAAAATGGGAGATCGAGCACATCTTCCCTCAAAAATGGCAACCGACTTATTTTCCTACTACATCAGATAAAGAAGTAAGAAGTCTAGTAGAACATATAGGAAATAAAATACCATTCGAGAAAAAGCTGAATATCACTGCAAGTAACGGTTATTTTACAAAGAAAAAAGAAATTTACAATCAATCAAGAGTCGGTATATTGCGTGAATTATCTAATTCTCATAATGATTGGGGCTTAGATGAAATTCGTGAGCGAGATATACGTATTGCGGATGAATTATTCAATTTGTTAAGTCAGTGGGGGCTTTATCAAAGTGAAACAGAAGAGAGTAGACAACTAATTCCTATCCCTGAAGATAAGCTAAGTGACTATCAACAATTTATCAAGATATTTAATAAAGAGGATTCGGATGAAACAAGACAAATGTTTTTAACTATGATGTAGGTGAATCCTAGATACGGAAGAGAAGTAGGAAATATTCAAACAACTATTAAAATTGGCATTAACGGTTGAAATATTGTTGTGGTTATACAGATAATAAAAAGTGTCATAGCTAGTGTTATCTGCTTTTCCCTTTAGAAAGAAAATAATCTATGTATGAGGTATTCCTTTTTGATGATAGGAATACCTTATTTACTTTGAAAAAAGCATTTCTTCTTTATTTTCTAGCCCAGTATCATAATTGAAAGACAGTATGCTATAACAGATTCCGAGTATTTTTTAATCTATAAAAAATCAAATTTTCTTATTGAAGAAATATATATATAAGATAACTAAAATTAATTTTAGTTATTTAAACGATTATGAAACTAAAACGATATTTTATGA
>NZ_JAFLWG010000100.1:0-1812 GCF_017316315.1 Enterococcus sp. DIV1298c
ATGTAAAAGAATAAGCTTTTCAAGCTATACTCAAAAAAAAGGTGGAATGAAAATTCCATCTTTTTTTGAGTATTTATTTCCGTTGATAAAAGGTCAAATTTTTAATAACGTTTTTTATCAAAATATTTGTTCAGAATCGCATAACATGCTATCTTTTATTTAGTGAATATAAATCCATTCTCAAATTTAATAACTCAAAACATCATCAATGCACCAATAAAATATAGCTATGGGAGTTTATTTATTATGTTAGAATTGAGTCGACTTGCCTTTATTTTTCCTGTGTTTATATTTGCACCGATTGTTTTTTCGTTTATCAAATGGACAAAGGAACGTAAAAAAATTGCTTTGGCTAGTTTGCCTGCAATCTATTTTATGTACAAAATATTAAATTACCAGTTTTTTGAACCAACACAGCATTTTTATTTTAATTTAGTCGGATTTATTCTCTCCATAATTTTTATCATCGCATATTTATTTTATTTAAATCGAATAAATAAACACTAAGATTTTAGACGATTATTCAGAGAAAGGTGATGGAAAATGACGATTGAAGAAGCAATTTTATTAGACACGTTGCATTGCCGTTTAAACTTTCTAAAAGAAAAACAACAATTGACTACTCCGCAAGTTGCCGAAAAAGTAAACTTACCGATTGAACGATATAAAAAATACGAAGAAGGAAGTCACATTCCCAGCGTCATCGAGTTAGTATTTATAGCAGACTTTTATGACACGACTGTCGACTACCTGATTGGTCGAACAGAAGCCTCATAACAGTTCAAACATGTCTAGAAGGAAGGAACAATTTTATGCGATTATGGCACCAAAGCTTACTAAGCTCTCTGCCACGCCAACAATTACTAGGACAACATCGCGAGTGTTGTGCATTACGAGGTAATGGTTGGGGCCGAAAACACGCTACTGTAGATTATGTTTTCACCCATTCTCCTTATAAATTATTTCAATACCATTTGTTAGTCATGGAAGAAATGAAGAAGCAAAATTATAAACCGGGTGAAGAATGGTTCGATCCTTTGTATCGCGGGAAAATTTGTGAACCTTATACATCTTTATCACCTGTAGAATGGACCTCTCCACTCTACCCCGAGCATGATCAAATCTATTTAGCAGAATGCGTGGCGAATCTTGAACAAAAAGGAATCATATTGTAAAAAAGCGTTATCGATCAAACTATAGCAAAAAGCTCTCGATCTAAGGATCGAGAGCTTTTTTAATCAATTCTCTATTACGTACTCCATCATTGTCCCATCATCAGATTTTACAAATCCAGTTTTTTTGTAAAATTCAGCTGCTTGTTTTCCTCCAGTAATCAGAAATAGATTATTTATTCCTTCTTCTTCCAAAATATTCGTAGTGAATTTCATTAATTTTTTACCAACACCTTGCTTTTGGAGCTGTGGGGCAACATTAAATTCATCAATACAAAATTGTTTCCAATTATCGTAATAATAATCAATTCTACCTAAACACATTGCGATGATCTGTTCATCTTTTTCGACTATGTACCCTCTCGCATTGATGCCACTCATCGTCGCCCGGATCCTAAGCAAGGCTTCTGCCTTTGTCCATTGATTGAACCAAGGGGCTCCACCATACGCAGCAACTAAAATTTCGGAACAAGTAGAATAATCTTCTGGATCGATACTTCTAAAATTCAAATTCAAGCTCATCACTCCTTTAAAAATGATTATAAAAAAACTGTCCTTTCAATGAAAGAACAGTTAAACATCAATGTTTGATTATGCTTTAACGATGTTGATTGCTTGAGGGCCACGTTGTCCATCTTCA